>CANTGP010000085.1 GCA_947653315.1 uncultured Lachnospiraceae bacterium | reverse complement strand
AAGTGGTAATGAAGTAAGTGGAAAAAAGTAAGTGGCATAAAAGAATGGAATAAAAAAGAGGAGGAAACAAAAGCATGAAATTAGTGGTTGCGGGAACCGGTTACGTCGGTTTGGTCGCCGGTGTATGTTTTGCGGAAAAGGGGCATGACGTCACATGCGTGGATGTGGACGAACATAAGGTGAAACAGATGGAAGCAGGTATTTCCCCGATTTACGAGGAAGGGCTGGAAGAACTGATGCAGAAAAACAATGCGGCGGGGAGGCTGCATTATACCACGGATTACCGGTCGGCGTACCGGGATGCGGATGCCATTTTCATCGGCGTGGGTACGCCGGAGCAGCCGGACGGGTCCGCGAATTTGGGCTATATTGCAACGGTTTCCAGGCAGATAGCGGAATCGGTGGAGAGGGATTGTCTTGTGGTGGTGAAATCCACGGTTCCGGTGGGAACCAACGATAAGGTGGAGCAGTTTATCAAGGATTTCCTCATTCATGACGTGAAGATAGAAGTGGCTTCCAACCCGGAATTTTTGGCACAGGGTTCCGCCGTGCGCGATACGCTCCATGCGGCGCGGATTATTATCGGGACGGAGAGTAAGGAAGCGGAAAAACTGTTAATGGAAATTTACGAGCCCTTCGGCCTTCCCGTGGTATCGGTGAGCCGCAGGAGCGCGGAAATGACCAAGTATGCCAGCAATGATTTCCTTGCGCTTAAAATATCCTACATGAACGATATCGCCAATCTTTGTGAACTGGTGGGGGCAAATATCGAGGATGTGGCAAAGGGCATGAGCTATGATGCCAGAATCGGCGCCAATTTCCTGAAGGCGGGTATCGGTTACGGCGGGAGCTGTTTTCCCAAGGATACGAAAGCGCTGAAATTCCTGGCGGAAAAAGCGGGATATCATTTGGAGACGGTGGAAGCCGCCGTGTCGGTGAACCAAAGGCAGAAGACAAGGCTGTTCCGGAAAGCCAGCGACCGGATGATTACGTTCCAGGGGTTAAAGGTGGCTGTGTTGGGACTGGCATTTAAACCGGGAACCGACGATTTGAGGGAAGCGCCATCCATCGACAATGTGGAATTGCTGCTGGAAGAAGGCGCCGATTTGTATGCTTACGATCCGGTAGCGGAGGACAACTTCCGGAAAAGGTATCCGCAGATTACTTATGTGGACAACCCGGAGAAAGCCTTGGAGGGGGCAAATATCTGCTTTATTTTCACGGAATGGAAAGAAATCAGGGAGGTTCCCGCAAAGCGCTATAAGGAGCTGATGCAGACGCCGCTGGTATATGACGGAAGGAATGTCTATGATATCGCGGAGATGAAGGAAAACGGGGTAGAATATTACAGCATCGGAAGATAAGGGAAAGGAGCACGTCGGAAAAATGGAGGAAGTATTGAAAATATTAGGGGAACTGCATCCGGATGTGGATTTCCGGACGGAAAAAAATTTGGTGGAAGGGGAGATTCTGAATTCTTTTGACATCATCTCCATTGTGGGGGAACTGAACAATTCGTTTGGAATCGAAATAAATGCGGAAGACCTGCTTCCCGCAAACTTTAATTCCGCGGAGGCAATCTACGGGCTGGTGTGCAGGCTTTTGGACGAGTAAGAGGGGAAGAAACGCATGTCTTTTATTTCGGTGGAATTTTTGGTGTTTTGCCTGCTGCTGTTTTTGGGGTATTTTTTGGCGCCCCGGAAGATGCAGTGGTTGGTGCTGCTTTTTGCCAATGCGGTGTTTTACGTAAGCGGGGGCGGTTTTTCCATCGCCTTTCTTGCCGTCACCTGTGTTTCCGCATACATCTGTGCGGTCCGGGTGGAACGGGTGGGGGAAACGTACCGGGAAATCAGGAAGAATACATGCCATACGAGGGAGGAAAAGCAGCAGAACAAGGCGCAGTGCACAAAGATACAGAAAAGGATGATGGCAGCCTGTTTGGTGCTGAATTTCGGCATATGGGTGGCAGTAAAGTATGCGGGGCTTCCGGTATTCCCCCTAGGCATTTCTTTTTATACGTTTATGGCAATGGGATACTGTATCGACGTATACCGGGGAAAATATCCGGCGGAGAAAAACCCGGCGAGGTTTGCGCTGTTCCTTTCTTTTTTCCCGCATATGGTGCAGGGACCGTTCAGCAGGTACAACAACCTGAAAGAAACCCTGTATGAACCCCATGATTTTTCGTGGGAAAGATTACGGCGGGGCGGTATCCGGATTCTGTGGGGGATATTTAAGAAAACGGTGGTTGCATACCGGTTTGGCATGGCTGCCGAAGCGGTATTTGCGTTGCAAAAGCCCTGCGGCTGTGTGTATGTACTGGTATTAATGGTATCGCTGGCGCTCCAGCTATATGCCGATTTTTCGGGGTATATGGATATTGCGGCAGGGATTTGCCAATGTTTGGGCATCCGGCTGGAGGAGAACTTCCGGCAGCCGTTTTTTTCCCAAAGCATCGATGAGTTTTGGCGCAGGTGGCATATTACGCTTGGCGCGTGGTTCAGGGATTATGTGTTTTATACGGTTTCCGTGGGAAAGAGGACACAGAATTTGGCAAGGAAATGCAGGGAAAAGTTCGGGACCGGTTTTTCCAGGATGCTGCCCAGCTATCTTGCCCTGTTTTTGGTATGGACGGCTACCGGCCTGTGGCATGGGACGGCGTGGAATTTCCTCCTTTGGGGATGGATGAACCTGTTCTTTATCGCGGCCGGGATTTTTTTGGCGCCGGTGTATAAGAAATGCCGGGAATTTCTACATATCCGTGAGGAAAGCCGTTGGTGGCGGCTTATCCAAATGGTCCGCACGTTTTTACTCTTTGGCTATATGGAGATGGTTTCCGGCGCATCTTCCGCGCGGGAGGCTTTACGCCTGACGCGGTTGTTGTTTGTGTGGGATGCGCCGGAGGCAATGGAATCGCTGCCGGAACTTACGGGACTGGGAGCCTGTGATGTCTTTGTGCTGTTGTTCGGAATCCTGCTTATGGCGGCAGTGGATATTGGGAAGGAGAAGCAGACGGATTGCAGGGACTTGTTATGCAGGATGCCGACGGCGGTCCGTTACGTCTGCCTTGTGGGGCTTGTTTATATGATTCTTCTTTTGGGCGATATCGGCAGCGATGCATCGAAAGGATTTATGTATGCGCAGTTTTAAAAAAGTGTTGTTGTTTTTTGCGGTGGTCATTTTGTATGAAAGCATTTTTTCTTTTTTGCTGGAGCCGGTGACGTATGGGCATTTTTTGGATATGGAGCTGGAAAAAGACAGGGAAAACGGAAAAGTCCCGGATATGGCGGTCATCGGGGATTCCTGTACGGAAATGGATTTTGTGCCTTCGGCTTTGGAGCGGGAACTTGGGGGAGAAGGGGTATCGTGCGTCCTGAATGCGGGAACCGGTTCCCAAATGATATGGGGCACCTATTATTATCTGAAGGATTTGTTCCGGCAGTACGACCTCAAATATGTGGTGGTAGGAATTGACTACGGAATATTTGCCGCCGAGGAGGATTATATTCCGAAAAGGGAGCTTGTGGTGTTGGACAGGATAAAATCCATGGACATTAAGGCGGAGTATATCGGGAATTGCCTGGAATGGCAGGACTGGCTGCAGCTTTTAACCAGTTACCGGTACAGGGAAAACATGGGAAGCATGGCGGAAAATCTGAAAGCGAAGTTGGAGGCTGCTTACCGGGAAGGAGTGGATACCAGGGAAGGGACGCATTACCGGGAACGGGGCTACGTGTATACGGAGGAACGGGGGGAACTGCGTACCAGGATTCATCCGGCAGGAGATTGGCGGGTGGAGCGGATACCGGACCGGGCAATGGAATATCTGGATTGTATCGTGGATTTGTGCAGGGAGGAGGATGCCGAGTTGTTTTTGGTGGCTATGCCCTATACTTTTTCCGGGATTTACCAGTCGGAAACCCATCAGCAGGTATATGCATTTTTTTCCGCTTATGCGGCGGAAAAGGGGGTTCCTTTTTGGGATTTGAACCTGCTTAGGGACCGGATGCGCCTCCTTCCGGATTCCATGTTCAGCGACGAAGGGCATTTGGGGGAAAACGGTGCCCTCGTGTGCAGCAGTCTGCTGGGGGAAATGATGCGGGACCGGCTTGCGGGAAAAGACGTATCCGGTTATTTTTACGGCTCCGTGGAGGAAATGAAGGCGGATATCGAAGGGATTGTGGCATGTGATTTCGGCACGCGCTCCGGCGGGGAAAGCGGCGGAAGGCTGATTGAGGCGGAAAGCATCCATGCCCCGGATGTGGTACCCGAATATGAGTACTGGGTCCGTGAAGAAGGCGGGGAATGGGTGAAACTGCAGGAATACGGGGAAAGTACGCAGTGCCGGATTCCTGCAGCGTATTTGGACGGGAAAATAACCATCCAGGTAAGGTGCCGGAGACAGGGGGATACCGTGGAATGGGAGCGGCGGACGGAAAAGGTCAGGGAGCCTGGGATGGAATAAGGCTGCGTAGCTGTGCCCGGTCGATTTTTCCGTTCAGGTTCAGGGGCATCTGCTCCAAGCGGATTCTCCGGTTGGGCAGCATGTAGTTGGGCAGCGAAAGTTTTAGCTGCCGGAGCATTTCGGTACCGTCCATGGAGCCGGTATAAAACAAAACGATGCCGGATTCTTCCCCGGCGTATAGGCAGCAGTTCATTTCCACCCCTTCCAGTGCGGATACTGCCGTTTCTATTTCCCCGAGTTCAATCCGGTGCCCCATGTGTTTGATTTGGAAATCTTTTCTGGTGACGTAGACCAGTTCCCCGCGGTCATTGAGCCTGACGAGGTCTCCGGTCCGGTATATTTTTTCCGGGTAGCTGGTGTTTAGCGGATTTTGCACAAAGGCGGCGGCCGTTTTCTCCGGGTCGTTGTAATAGCCGTATGCCAGGGACGGTCCCCTTCCGCACAGCTCCCCGGTCTCTCCGGGTTTGACGGGTCTGTCATTTTCATCCAGCAGGAGGATGTCCATATGGCTGCACGGAATGCCGATGGGAAGGGCTTCGTTATCCGCGATTTCCCGGTCCACGGTATAATAGGTACAAATATCCGTCATTTCCGTGGGACCGTAGTGGTTGACAAACAATGCGTCCGGGTATTCGTTCCGCCACATATTCAGATGTTTGGAAGGCATGACTTCGCCGCTGAACATAATCGTATGCAGGTCATTCAGGTGAATTTTGGGAAGCGCGCCGAAATTAGCGATGAAGCACAGCACCGAGGGAACCCAGTAAAGGGTATTGACTTTCCGGTCACGCAAAAATTCCAGCAGTTTCAACGGGAACATAAAGAAACGTTTCGGGATGATATGCATGGTAGAGCCGTTGTGTATGGTTTGGTAAATATCAAAACCGGACATGACAAAATAGAACGGCGTCTGGTTGGCAAAAACGGTATTTTCATCCAAAGGAAAAGTTTCGGCGCCCCATTCCAAATAGGCGATGACCGCCTCATGGGAAATGATGACTCCTTTGGGAGTGCCGGTGGAGCCTGAAGTAAACAGGACATATAAAATATCCGTCTGTACCATCCGGTCGGATGCCTTTTTTAACAATTCCCCATCCACGGGATGGGACATCATTTGCCCGTAGGTAAGTATTTGAATGCCGCCGGCAATGTTTTCGGCTTCGGAATAATGGCTGTCGTCCGTAATGATGGCTTCCGGCTGCAGGGTTTCCAGGATTTTTCCTATCCTTGCCGCCGGCATGTGGATATCGATGACGGTATAAAAATTTCCGCTGTAAGCCACGCCGAGAAAGGCGTTGATGCATTCCACGCATTTATCCATGAAAATAGCCACCGGTTTTTTGGTAAGGTTCATGGACAGAAGGGCGGAAGCGGTTTTTTGGGCTTCTTCCCTTACTTCACGAAAAGTAATTTCACGTTTTTCGTCCGTAAACGCGGTTTTATCCGGGTAGTTACGGGCTGTTTCCTCAAGGTAATCCGTAATGGTTTTCCGGTTCAATCTTTTGTTCCTCCTTAATAGGTTTGGTTTATTCTTTGCGGGCAGGACAAAATAATTTTATCTTTTGCGTTTGTTTCTGTCAATCTTTTCTCTTGGGTTCCATGAAATATGCGTAACCGTTCGGATTGAAATGTTAATCGAACTGTTACAAATATGCTTGCACTTGTTTTACAGGCGGTTTTACGGTATAATTTTCAGTGGCAGTCTGTGGGAGTACCGGCGTGGATACGGGATATGCATGGTATAAATAAGAGGCGAATCGTTAAGACGGGCAATAGTAAAATGGATAAAAATAAGATAAATCAGATCAAACAAATTTCCTATACCTTTTTTTTCCTTCTCATGGTATCCGCCAAAGGAATCGGGCTGGACAGCGGCGACCGGCTTTATTATATTTTAAGTGTGGCAGCCTGTCTGTGCGTGGGTGTTAAACTGGTGCTGACGAGATACCGGATGCGTGAAATTGCGGCTATGGCGCTGTTGTGTGCCATAGCTTTTGTTGCATACCGGAATTCGGGAAGACTGGGGATTGTCCTTACCGTGCTGACCGTTATCGGGATGAAAGATATGGACGGAAAGAAATTGTTCCGGATGGGAACTGTGGTTTACGGTATATGCTTTGGCTTTACCGTAGTGGCGGCGAAATGCGGCATCATCGGGAATCCCATGGTGGTGCATGAAAAGGGCGGGATGGAGCTAATCCGCTGGGGGATGGGATACAGTACGGGAAATGTTTTCCATGTTTCTTATTTTATGCTGACCGTACTGCTTTGTTATACATGGGGGGAACGTTATGACTGGAGACGCCTTGCGGCGTTAATGGCGGGGAATTTTTTGGTTTTTTTCTATTCTTTGAGTTATACGGGAGTGGCGGTGACGGCGTTTTACCTGCTGCTGGATTTCTATGCGGTGAAACGGGGGCGGCTTGGCAGGGCGGAGAAAATCTTTTGTCAGTTGCCCCTGCCCCTTTGTCTGCTTTTCTCCTTCGGGGTGCCTTTCCTGCTGCGGTATCCGGCAGTACAAAAACTGGATGCCATGCTGCAGGCCCGTTTGACTTTTTCCGCTTATTACCTGCAGAACCAGCCGATAACGCTTTTGGGGACGAGGATGAAGGATGTGCCGAATTTTTGGGTGATTATGGATAACGGATATGTGTATTTTCTCATGACGTTCGGCGTGGTGGCATTTGTGCTGTTTTGCGCGGGTTATGCCGTACTTATTGCCAGGTATGTCCGTTCGGACAGGCGGACGGAACTTGCCATGATTTTTTCCTTCCTTTTATATGGTATTATGGAACAGTTTATATCCAACGCGTTTATGAATTTTTCCCTGCTTTTTTTCGGAGAGTTATTGTTTGGCATTACGGAAGCCGGGACAGCGGTACGCCCGGACGGAGAGACGGAGCATATGTTTCAAATACGCGTTAGGGGAAAAAAAGGAAGCGGGAAACGGGCGGGAGCAGGAATGGGAAAAACGGACGGAAAACGCCGTCTGCGGGGATTGGTTTGCGGTATTGCGGGGGCAGTGGTTTTTACCGTGTATTTCTTTGCGGCGCCGGTGGAAGAATATGTCCGTGTGCCGGTTACGGCTCTGAATTACGTGCAGGCGCAGACTGTGCAGATGCAGGCGGCGGAGACAGCGGGGACGAAGGATGCCGTTAAGGGACAGATGGAGGACTGCCGCAGGATTTTGGAAAATCCTTCCGTTTTGGAAGCCGCGGTAAGGGAGTGCGGTATGGAAGGAAGGATTTCACCGGAAGAACTGGCGGCAGCCTTGGAATATTCCCTCCCGGTTTCCGTGCAGAACAGCGGAATTTATGATACGTTCCGCATAAGGCTTTTGGAATTGTACCATGATATTACGGAAGACGAATATGCGGGGCTTTTCAATGCGCTGCTTGCCCACGGACAGGAAACTTGGGACGGGAAATATTCGGTAAAGGAAGGGATTGATTCGGAGACCATTGGCAAAAGCTCCGGGGAGGACCGGATTGAGCATATGGACAAGAGCCGGAGGTATGAGGTGGAAAAAGCCGGGAATATTGTAAAGGCGGAGCATGTGCGGGACGCGGTGTTTTATGCGGTTTTGGCGGCATTGACTTTGTTCTGGTCGGATGTTATAGTAAGTGCAGGAAAGGGCTGGCGGACATATGGCAAGAACGGTGGGAATCGGACATCAGGATTTTGAGAAAATCAGGGTGAGAAATACTTTTTATATCGATAAGACGGCGTTTATCAAAAAATGGTGGGAGTCGGAAGATGAGGTTACGCTGATTACCCGTCCGAGGCGGTTCGGGAAAACGCTTACCATGAGTATGCTGGAAAAATTTTTTTCCGTCAGGTACGCGGACCGTGGAGCGCTGTTTTTGGGACTTCAGATATGGGAAGACGAAAAATTCAGGGAATTACAGGGAAGTTATCCGGTGATTAGTCTCTCTTTTGCCAATGTGAAAGAGAGGGATTATGGATTGGCGAGGGGGAAAATCTGCCAGCTTTTGGTGAACCTATATGCGGAATTTGAATTTCTATTGGAAAGCGATGCCCTGACGGATAAGGATAGGGAATTTTTCCGGCGGGTAAGTTATGGGATGGGGGATGTGGAGGCAACGATGGCACTCCATCAGTTGTCGATTTTTTTATACCGATATTACGGGAAAAAGGTGATTATTCTGTTGGATGAGTATGATGCGCCGATGCAGGAAGCATGGGTTAACGGATATTGGGATGAAATGGTACGGTTCACCAGGAGTATGTTCCATTCCGCTTTTAAGACGAATCCATATTTGGAAAGGGCGCTGCTGACCGGGATTACCAGAATCAGTAAAGAGTCCATATTTTCCGATTTGAACCATATGGAAGTGGTAACAGCGACTACGGAAAAATACGAGGATGCTTTTGGATTTACAGAGGCAGAGGTGTTTGGGGCATTGGAGGAATACGGGTTATCGGAAAAAAAAGATACGGTAAAAGCATGGTACGATGGCTTTACGTTTGGCAGGCTGACAGACTTGTATAATCCCTGGTCGGTGCTGAATTTTTTGGAGAAAAGAAAACCGGCGGCTTATTGGGCAAATACAAGCAGCAACCGTTTTGTGGCAAAATTAATCCGGGAAGGAAGCCGGAATATCAAGATGGATTTCGAGTGTTTGATGCGGGGGGAAGTATTGGAAACCGTGCTTGACGAACAGGTGGTATTCGACCAACTGGAGGTGAAAGAAAGCGCGGTGTGGAGTATGCTGTTGGCAGGCGGTTATCTGAAAGTGGCGGATAGTTGGATGGAGGAATTGTCCGGCAGGGAATATTACCGGCTGGCGCTGACAAACAAAGAAGTCCGTATTATGTTTGAAAACATGGTCCGCGACTGGTTTTCGGAGCGCAGGGGCAGTTATAATGAATTTTTGGAAGCATTGCTGGCGGATGACATGGATGCAATGAATGAATATATGAACAGGGTTGCCTCGGAAATGTTCAGTTATTTTGATACCGGAAAAAGTGCGGAACCGGAAAAATTTTACCATGGATTTGTGTTAGGGCTGATGGTGGATTTGGCGGATTGTTATCAGGTGAAATCCAACAGAGAGAGTGGCTTTGGCAGATATGATGTTATGCTGGTTCCTAAAAAGGAAAATTTGGATGCCATCGTGATGGAATTCAAAGTGCGGCGGACAAAGAAGGAACGGACGATGGAGGACACGGTGCGGGAAGCGCTGAAACAGATTGAGGAAAAAGAATACGGGAAAGAACTATTGGCGGCGGGAATACCGGAAGAACGGATACGGAAATACGGGTTTGCATTTGAAGGAAAATCAGTGTTAATTGGCAGGGCGGTGATGCAATGAGGATAGCGGTAGATTTAACCTCTCTGGCGGATAATTTTTCAGGCATTGAACGGTATGCCATGAATATCGCCAGGGAACTGGTGGAAATGGATCGGAAAGAAGAACATACGTACATTCTGTTGTTTAAAAGGGCGGTGCACCCGGAATTTTTAAAGTACCGGGAGAAAAAGAATGTGGAAATGAGGGTATACAAAGGGCAGAATAAGCTGCTGTTTGCGCAGTTGTTTCTGCCCTTTCACCTGTATGGCGTACGGGCGGATGTTTTCCTGTTTTTGGCATTCCAGGGACCGCTGCTGTTTTGGCACAGGGGGATTTATAACATGATTCCTGACCTGACTTGCTGGGACTGTCCGGAGACGATGAAGAAGCATATGGAATGGTATTTTAAACTGTCCATTTTAAACGCATTGCTGGTCAGCAGGGGAATTATCACGATTTCCAAATTTACACGGGACAGAATCGTCGATAAATTCCACTATAAAAAGAGAAAGATTACGATTGC
>CANTGP010000084.1 GCA_947653315.1 uncultured Lachnospiraceae bacterium | reverse complement strand
GGAATCAGGGGAACCCAAGAAGCCCGAAAAAACGGAACGGCGGACAGGATAAGAACCCAATCCAAAAAATACTACTTATGGCCATTGGCATCCTTTCGTTAGCTTTGGCCGCCGTACTGGTGGTGAAAGGGGTCGGGTTTTACCGGGAAAAGCAGCAGGAGAAAGAATGGGAGGCAAGGCACCGGGAAGTACAGGAGGAGATTGACAGCGTGCGTGTCCAAATTGAGGAATTGGCAGGAAATGCGGAAGCGCTGCAGGCTTTTTTGGATCAGGAGGTGAATTCCGTATTGGTTTTGGATGAATGGCAGGCGCAAGACCGGGATCCGGCAGACGGAGAAGTGCAGGCGCCGGACGGGCAGCAGGATGCGGAAGCACAGGGGGTACAGGAGCAGAGCCCGGACGGAAGAACGCAGGAACAGGATGCGGAACGGTCGGTTACGGACACACAGGGACAAAATACGGTAAAAGGAGAGGAAAGCCCGGAACAGGTACGGGAAACGATGTCGGAAGCCATTGTGATTCAGGAGGAACAGCCGTCCGGTGCAGGAACTTCCGGGGAAGAAGGCAATCCGGACGTTGGCGGAACTGCAGGGGAAGGATTCGTCGGTGCGGATGAAACACCCCAAAACGGAGGGACGGACCAGGATGCGGTTCCTGCGGGCGTGACGCAGCAGGGATTGGAAAATGCGGCGGAAGGCGCCATTATTATCGATGCCCCCCCTGCTCCAAAGCCGGTGGAAGTACCAAAAGAGACGGTATCCGGTAATATGTCCGGGGAAGACGGAACGGTATCCGGCAATGCGTCCGGGGAAGACGGAACGGTATCCGGTAATGCGTCCGGGGAAGACGGAACGGTATCCGGTAATGGGACAACCGGGGAAGGCACGACGGTATCCGGCAATGGCATGGAGGGAGAGGATACCGTTTCCGGCAATGCCGTGGTGAACGGACAGGTAATACCTTTTGACGGCAGCCGGTCGGAGCCGACATTGGAGCAGAAAAGGAAAATCCGCTCCTCTTATTTGGAAACCATGCAGACCAACGGGGAAGACAAGGCATATATCAGCAATAACAGTTATGATTTTTCCGGCGTGAAAATTGCCTGTCTCGGCGACAGCATCACGGAAGGCAGTAATTTGGATAAAATGGAAAATTATAAGCAGTATTCCTATCCTTCCCTGTTAAAAAATATTCTTCATGCCGAAGAAGTTTACAATTTGGGCATTGGCGGTTCCTCCTACGGCAGGTATTGGGAAAATGCTTTCGTGGACCGTTACAGGGAAATCCCGCAGGATGCGGACATTATATTGGTCATGGGCGGCACCAACGACGGATTTGCCGCTTCGGAGAAGGAATTGGGAAGCCTTGGGGAAAAGAAACCGCGGACGTTTTACGGGGATGTGGATGAACTGATGCGTGGGTTAAAAAAGGATTATCCCGAAGCGAAGATTATTTTTGCCACGCCGCTCCCCAACGTGCTCCATGATTATTTAAGGAACCAAAGGAGTTACCTGCTGCCGCAGAGCGTATATGCCGATGCGGTAAAGGAACTGGCGGGGCAGCACGGCATTGACGTCATTGATTTGTACAATTCCAATCTTTTGGATACCCATGACGCGCAGGTGATATCCACGTATATGCCGGACGGCGTACACGGGAATCCGGCAGGGTATCAGGTATTGGCGGAACATTTGGCACGGAATATCATAGAAATCGTAAAGCGGGACGGACTGGAAGGAGATGTCCAAAATCCGGAAACCGTCAGCGGTAACGGAATCGGCGCGGACGGAACGGGAACGGTCAGCGGCAACGGGATAAACGGCGGCGGAACGGTCAGCGGCAACGGGACAAACGGCGACGGGACAGTCAGCGGCAACGGGACGATTGGCGGCGGGACGGGAACCGTCAGCGCCAACGGAAATACCGGGGAAGCCGGAGCGGTAGCAGCGGAAAAAACGCTGACGCCGGAGGAGGCGAAACGGCTGGAAGAAGAACGGCGCAGGGCAGAGCAGGAACGGATCCGGCAGGAGCGGGAAGAAGCGGCACGGGCGGCGGAAAACAATAAGAAGGTGGCGGAAGACGCACTGGTGATTCCGCCCGCACAGGAAAATAAGCCGGCAGCGGAAGACGGAGCGGCAAACGGACAGGCGGAAACGGCGCCGGACGTATCCGGGGAAACGGCGGGAAGCGGACAGGAGACCGGATACGAATACGGCGGGGAAGCCATAGTCATCCGTTAAATGCCATGGGAGGGGAACATGCGGGAAGCGTATGGGCAGTACAGTGACGAAGAACTGATTGTGCGTTTGCGTGACGGGGAAGAACCGATTACGGATTATATCATGGATAAATATAAAAATTTGGTGAAAAGCAAGGCGAAATCCATGTATATCCTCGGCGCGGACAATGACGATCTTATCCAAGAAGGAATGATAGGGTTGTTTAAGGCAGTCCGGGATTATGACAGCGGACGGGACGCCAGTTTCTTTACGTTTGCCGATTTGTGCATTTCGAGGCAGATGTATACGGCAGTGCAGGCTTCCGGCAGGCAGAAACATGCTCCCTTAAATACTTATATATCGCTTTACAGCCATGTGAACCATGGGACGGGCGACGGGGAGCCGGACGGGGAGGAAGCGCAGCTCCAGAATATTCTGGCAGCCAGGGCGGAGCTGGGGCCGGAAGAACGGATGATTGATAAGGAGAATGTGGAAGGTTTGGAAAGAATCATCGAACGGGAACTGAGCCATTTTGAGAAACAGGTGTTGGATTTGTACATTACGGGCATGAGTTACGTGCAGATTGCAAAGGTACTTGGCAGGGACGAAAAATCCACGGATAACGCCCTGCAGCGGATTAAGGGGAAATTAAGGAAGGTAATAGACCAATAACCACCGGGCAGGGGAACAAAGTTTCCCCTGCCCGATTTTGGATGGAAATACAAACGGGACAGTCGTTTGAATGCAATTTCAGGTCGATTCATGACAATCGCCTCCTTTTTTAAAAAGGGTACGGTACACTATCTTTTGCAGCGGTCACGGCGGATTCGCAATGATATAACGGACAAATCGGTATTCCGAACGGATTTGCGGTGCGAAATGGCGTGTGCGAAGGAAGAAAAGATAAAATGGAGGAAACATCATGAAAAAGAAATTGGTATCAATCGTATTGGCGGCATGGATGGCGGCGTCGCTGGCAATGGGCTGCGGCAGTAAACCGGAGGCGAATACCGCAGCTAACGCACCTGCGGCAGGGACAACCGCGGAAGCAAAACCGGAGACTTCCGCACCGGCAGCGGAAACAACAAAGGAAACGGCATCAGAAACGGCATCGGAAAAGGAAGCGGAAACAACAGCGGAAGCAAAAAGCGGGGAGGAACCGTCGGACGGCAATGTCACGGAGGAATTTACGCTTCTTGACGTTTCCACGGATATGATCCAGGCAGGGGTTTATGCGGTCAGCGAGGATGGGACGGAACTCGTGTTTTCCATGTTTACCGAGCCTTCGGGAACGCCGATGGCTTCCCTGTTCATATTTCCCGCAGACGGGGAAGGCGATGTGATCTGCGGCGCTTATTCTGCGGAAAGCGAAACGGATGAAGACGGGATTGCGTGGACATTGCTGACCGTTACGGATGTATACACGGAGGATGAATTTGAAATTGGGTTTGGCGAGTCCGACGAGGAGGTTTATATCTTTGACGTAGAAGGAACGCCCTATGAGGGAGAGTACCTATCCGAAGATGAGACCATTGATTTTATGGGTGCGGCAGCAGCCCTGTTGGAAGAAGGCGCGTCCGGCGGCGACGATGCGGCGACCGGCAGTGCATCCGGGGAGTTTACGCTTCTTGACGTTTCTGCGGACATGATTCAGGCGGGAGTGTACGCAGTCGGCGAAGACGGGACGGAGCTTGTATTTTCCATGTTTACCGAGCCTTCGGGAACGCCGATGGCTTCCCTGTTTATCTTTTCCACGGACGGAACCGGCGATGTGATTTGCGGTACTTATTCTTCGGAAAGCGCGACGGATGAAGACGGGATTGCATGGACACTGCTGACCGTTGCGGATGCATACACGGACGGCGAATTTGAAATTGGGTTTGGCGAGTCCGATGAGGAGGTTTATATTTTTGACGTAGGGGGAACGCCTTATGAGGGAGAGTATCTCTCCGAAGATGAGACCATCGACTATATGGCTGCGGCGGTAGCTTTGATGGAGTAGCCGTTTTTCGGGAGAAAAAATTTATGTGGGAAAACGATAGGGCCGGCAGGAAAATGCCGGCTTTATCCGTATCTATGGACAGCCAAAGGAAAACCAAAAGAAGACCAAAAGAAAACCAAAAAAAGACAAAAAAAGACCAAAGGAAAGTGCCGGATGGAGTACGGGATATTCGGTTTGCCTGTGGCTGCAGACTGTGCTATCATGATTTTGTTAAATAACATGGGACTAATTTATGTTATGGGAAACGTCATAAATCATTTGTATGGGAGGATGGAACCATGCGGATAGCAGTCTGTGATGACGATGTGCGTGAGGTCTCCCGCATTGGGGAACTGATTGCGGAATACCGGATGAGCCGGGATGAATCGGTTGTGTGTCGATATTATACGAACAGTACGGATTTTTTGTGCGAGCTAAGGGGCGGGGAGTATGACCTTGTCCTGCTGGATGTCTTGATGCCGGGAATCAGCGGAATGCAGGCGGCATGGGAGATGAGGAAACTGGACAGGAATGTCCGGCTTGTTTTTGTATCCGCATCGCCGGAGTTTGCGGTGGAAAGCTATCATGTGGGGGCGTACTATTACCTGCTGAAACCGATCGATGCGGATTCCTTTTTTGCGCTGCTGGACAAGATCGGGGAAGAACTGTCCATGCAGGAAGAACAGGGATTTATACTAAAGAGCAGGGACGGAATCGTCAGGATCGCTTTCGCCAGGCTTGCGTATGTGGAGATAATGAATAAAACCCTGTTCTTTTATTTGGCGGACGGTACCGTTTACGAAGCGACGGCTGCTTTGGGGGATTTTGAGGGGAAGCTGTTATCAAGACCGGAGTTTTGGAAGCCGCACCGCTCCTATCTCGTTAATCTGTGCCATGTCCAATCGATGGATGGCAATTGTATTATCATGAAGAACGGGCACAGCGTTCCGGTATCGCGTCAGCGGCGCAGTCAGGTGCAGGATGCCTATGTGCACTTTTTACACCGGGCAGGGACAGGGGAAGCCGCATCTGCCGGAGATAAGCCGCAGCGTCCTGACGGTCCCTGGCGGATTCTGCTGGTGGACGATGAACCGGCGGACCGTGCCGTTTGGGCGGGTATCCTGCAAAGCCATGGCTGTATGGTGCAGACGGCGGACAATGGGGCGGACGGGCTGCGGCTGGCGGCGGACGGAGCTTTTGACTGTGTGCTTTTGGATGTGATGATTCCGGGTGAGGACGGATTTTCCGTCTGTGAAAGGTTCCGCAAGTCCACGGATACGCCGGTGATTTTCCTAAGCTGCCTTACGGAGCCGGATAAGCAGGTGGAAGGATTTGCTGCAGGCTGCATAGACTATATTACGAAGGATACGCCGGCGGAACTTTTTTGGGCAAAAGTGGAAGCGCGTATCCGGCTGGCGATGTCGGAGCGCACGCAGTTGCGTTTTGGTCCCCTTCTTTTGGATTTGGAAAAGCGCAGGGTGCTGATGGACGGAAAAGAGCTGTTTCTTACGCCGGTTGAATTTGATATTCTGTACCGGCTTTCGGAGCGTTCCGGACATGTTTTTACGCCGGAGGAAATTTATGGTATGATATGGGGCGGACAGCCCTGGGACGGCGGGGAGACGGTGCAGATGCATATGTCGCGGCTCCGGCGGAAACTGGAAAAGGCGTGGGGCGGACATCATTTTATCGAGGCGGTATGGGGACAGGGCTACCGGTTTGTGCCCGGATAAAAGGAGGGCGTGTACATGAAACGGCATAGGGTTTGGCTGCAGCCATTGGCTGTCTTGGTCATGACGGCGTTTTTTTTCCTGGTGCTTTATTATGGGGACAACAAATATTACACGCCGCCCCCGTACGGGAAGTCCGGTGTACTCCGTTTGAGCGGGGCGGATTTGGAGCGGAAGAATCCGGTTTTTCTCATTGACGGATGGCTGCTTACGGATGGGCGCGTGACGGACAAGCCGACTTATATCGGGGAATTTTCCAATTTACAGCGCGGGGATTTGGCGGTTTCACCGCACGGACAGGCGCGTTATCAACTGACCTTGTGTTATGATGGGGCAGGGCGGGTGGTGTCGGTAGATTTTCCGCAGTTGTATTCCGGGTATTCGGTTTGGCTGGACGGGGTACGGCTTGACCGGGGAACGGGCAGCGGGAGGATTACGTTTCTGCTGACCGAGGGCGAGCATATTTTGTCCGTGGAGACATCATCGGAAGCAGGGTATTACAGCGGTATGTATTTTCCGCCTGCACTGGGTACGGAAGGGACGCTTTTGCAGGTGGGAAGTATCCAGGGTTTCGCTTATGCGTCCGCCTTTCTGATTCCGTTGGCGTTGGCCGTATTTACGCTTTTTCTGTGGCGCACGGGAGGGAGTCTGGCACGTTGGTTTGGGTTGTTGTGCTGCAGCTATGCACTGTATGTGGCGCGGTATTTTGTGTTTCTGCTGTCGTATTTTGCTTCCTTTTCCATGGTAACGTATTGGTTTTTGCTCCAAAGTTTTGCAATGTATGTTTTGTGTTTCTGTGTCGTGCGGCTTACGGTTTTGGCATCCGGCGCCGTATGCGGCAAAGCGTGGCGGCGTTTCCGGCTGCTTTTGATTGCGCTTCCGGTTGCTTTGACGGCGCTGGCGCTTTTGATTCCGGTACTGCCTTGGGCGGTTTTTGTCCATGGCAGGATGACGGATTTTTATTATGCCGCTACTTTTTGTGCGTCCGCTTTTTTCTCTGCACGGAGCGTGAAGGCGCAGGGCTGGGAAAACCGTTATACGATGGCCGGTTGTACGGTGTTCGGGGTTGGGCTGCTCGCCAATCTTTTCTTTTCCAACCGTTTTGAGCCTATACGGTTTTTTTGGCAGTTTGAGTGGTGCGGGTTTCTGCTGGTGTTGTTGTTTGGCGCTATGATGGTATCGCGAAGCCGCCGTATTTTGAAAGAAAATGAGGTGTTGACGAATCATTTGGAAGATCAGGTGAAGGAGCGCACGAAGGAAGTTACGCAGCTTTTGAATGAGCGCAAGGCGTTTTTTTCCGATATGGCGCATGATTTAAAGGCGCCGGTGTTTGCCACGCAGTCTTTTATCGAGGCGATCAGGAGGAGCGGTGTGGGTGTGGATGCGGAACTGAAAAATTATCTTGACCAGGCACAGGCGAAACAGTGGGAAATGGCGAGGCGCCTTCAGGGTCTTTCCAAGATGAATGCGTTGGACAGGATTGATGGGGAGCGGGTGCCGGTATCTGTCGGGGAGATGCTTTCGGAAGTTTACGCCACGCACTGCGGGGAAGCCCAGGTCCAGTCCGTATACCTGATTGTCAAACCGCCGAAGCAGGATGCATTTTTGTTGGCACAGCCGGAAAAGATGGAGATTCTTTTTGAAAATTTGATCTACAATGCGCTTAGGGCGACGCCCCCTGACGGGAGTATTACGGTATCCGCATGGACTGCGGACGGAAAAATCCGCATTGCCGTGGAAGACACCGGCTGCGGCATTCCGAAAGAGGAGCTGCCGTATGTCTTCCGCCGGTTTTATGTGGGCGCGGGGAACCGGGAAAACGGAACGGGGCTGGGACTGTATATTGTCCACGGTATTGTGAGCGAATTAGGGGGGACAATCGATGTGGATTCCACGGTGGGGAAAGGCACAAAATTCGTTATGGAATTTCCGGCAAAGGCTGCGGGCAGCCGTCAGAAAGAGCGTGTTTGAAAATTGCGGGGATGAATTTTCAAACACGCTCCAATGTTATTTTTGCAGCAGGTTCCGGATTTTCCCGGCAATCCGGTAAGGCAGGCGGTATCCTGCCGTCTTGCAGGCAGCCGCGCCGATACAGCAGCATAACGCTATGGCTGTCGCTGCCATAAGCAGGGGAAAACGGTTACCATGGTCCGGAGAGGGAGCCGTTGTCTGTTGTTGCCATATCAGATCGTTATTTCGAGAGGGAGCCGTTGCTTGCGGCAGTTCTCCGTGACTGTCATTTGGAGTGTCCGCCGTTATCTGAGTCGGTTCTCCGTGACTGTCATTTGGAGTGTCCGCCGTTATCTGAGTCGGTTTCCCGTGACTGCCATTTGGAGTGTCAGCCGTTATCTGAGTCGGTTTCCCGTGACTGTCATTTGGCGTGTCAGCCGTTATTTTAGTCAGTTTCCTGTGACTGTCATCCGAAGTGTCAGCCGTTGCATGAGTCGGTTCCCCGTGATTTTCATTCAAAGTGGGCGTCGTTGTTTGCGGTAGTTTTCCGTGACTGCCATCCGGAGAGGGAGGGGTTTGGGGTGTATTCCCGTGACTGCCATCCGGAGAGGAAGGCGTTTGGGGTGTGTCCCCGTGGCTGTCATCGGAGCCGGGAGCCGGGACCGGAAACTGCCCTTCCTGATTGTCATCCGGCGGTTGAGGCAGGTTTGGACGCTGCCCGCTTTCCGTGCTGTCGTCTTTGTTGTCTGCTCCGGCATTCCCTTCATTCCCTTCACCGCCGGTAATTTCCGGCAGGTCGGGAAGGGTATCATAGATATCCGGCCATGCGAGGACGAGCTGCCTGCCGTCATAGACGCCTCCTTCGATTTTCAGGCCGATAAAAAACGGTGTGGGAGCAGTCCCGGCTTCTTCGGCTGCCAAATAAGACCGCAAAGGTTCCCGGTCATTGCGCAGTACCAGCGCAAAGCCGCTGTTTTCCGTGGAAGGCTGGGCATTCATCTCTTTTAACAGCGGGAGGTCTGGAAGTTCTGTCCATTTGGATTCACCTTCGGTTAATACATATGCCTGTATGGAAGCGGCGCCGGTGGGTTTTTGGCGGAGCGATATTTTCAGTCCGTCCCTGTCGTTTTTTAACACGCCTGTCGGATTTTGGTCTTTTGCACATACATTCAAAACCAGCCTGACTTCGCCCGTGGATGGGGGAGTGTCAAGGCTTAGCGGTTCCTCTAACGGAAAAATTCCCATCGGTGTGGATACCAAGGTGCCGGCCGGAACCAAAAGTTCTTCGGCGGCATCCGGAATGGTTATGCTTTCGCCCGCCGAAAGCGGAGGAAGGGACAGCGGTTTCCATTTGACGGGGAGCTCAATCGTGCCGATTGCAATAAAATCCGGACCATTGTCAAGCTGGATTTCAACGGGAAGCGTATCCGGCAAAAGAGAGGATATATCTTCGGCTGTGGCGTTTTCGGATACGGTGATTTGGTATCTTGCGTAGCTGCGGTAGCGGAACGGGGCGGTCGGCGCCGGTTCCTTAACGGCGACGGAGGAGGAAAAACAGGCCCGGCATTCGCATCCTTCCGGAAGCGGCGTCAAACCGGCGCGCTCGATGGTTGCGGAGCGGGTTTCGTATGAAATTCCGCTTTCTTTGGTGATGCGCAGTTTCAGGTAAAAGCGGTCGATTTTCCCTGCAATGTAGCTTTTCAGCGGTTCGTCGGCGTTATAAAGGCAGGACTGGTTTTGCAGCCCTTTTAATTTGTATTCGTCATCGGTATTGAGTTGGAACAGATTCCATTCGCGGGTACCGGTCTGCCAGTTTTCCCCGTCCCATGAGTAGAGCGGCAGGATTTGAATGATGTCAGGCGTAAAATCCGTAAAAGTGCCTATCACGGTATAACCCATCCGGAACTCTATATGGGCATGGAACGGGGGTGCCTCATCAGGAACCGGGAAACCGGCTCCGTCATCCGGTACCGCTGTATTTCCTGATACGGTTGTTTTTTCCGGTAAAGATACGGCAACCGTTTTTTCTTTGCCGGACATTACGGCGTTTTCCTGTTCCGTTACGGGAACTTCCGGTATTTTGCCGGTTTCCGCAGCGGATACCGGAAAGATGCTTGACAGAACAAAAGCGGCCGCAAGCATTGCCGTAAGTGTTCGTGGCGTTTTCATGGGGATGTACTCCTTATTACTTATGACTAATTTACTAATTACTAATTTCCATTCCGCCGCTTCAAGATACCGTTCGCGCAGTCTCGGCTACCTTTCACACTACCGACGGTTTTTTTATGGGAATGTTTGTTATATTAATTGGTATTTCAATAAATGAAATGGAAGTTATTTTGGTGGAAGTAATTTTATATAAAAGTAATTTTATTCTAATCAGGAAAGGATGCCGTGTCAAGCACCATTCCCCGGTGCTATGGAAGAAAGGATAGGGTTGTTTTATGGTAAAGGTTGCATTCTGTG
>CANTGP010000083.1 GCA_947653315.1 uncultured Lachnospiraceae bacterium | reverse complement strand
GAAACAGGTCATCCCCGAACTGCTCAACTACCTAAACCGGCATTACGCGGAACCGTTGTCCGGGGAGCAGCTTGCACGGCAGTTCCACTATCATTTCGATTACTTAAACCGGCAGTTTCGCAAATGGACGGGCAAAACCATATTTGCCTACCTGAACGGTATCCGTACCGCACGGGCAAAACAACTTTTGGAAACGGATTTTTACACGGTGGAAGAAGTGGCAAGACTGACGGGCTTTCATGATATTTACTATTTTTCCAAAGTATTCAAAAAGCAGACAGGCATGACGCCGGGACAGGTACGCAGACAAGCGGTTACACACAATCCTTCTTCGCCTGTCTGACCTTCCGTTTCGCCAAAAACGCCTCCCATTCCACGTAGACCACCCATCCTATTACCGCCCCCACACAGTTTAACAGGATGTCGTCCACGTCGAACGCCCCGAACGCGCTGAACAACTGGAACACTTCAATCCCCAGCACAAAAAGAAAAGCATTCAATAACAATACAAAAAAGCGCCGGCTTCCCGGCTGTACATAGGGCAGCAGGAAACCGAAGGGAATGAATACCACCACATTCCCCACCAGGTTTTCAAAGCTGTTCAGTTTATAAGAATAATCAATGTACATCTTTATGGTCTTAAACAACGTAAAATTTGCGGTATCCAACCCTTCCAGAATCACGTCTTTCTCCCAACCGTCCACGATGGCACGCAAATCCTCCCACGGATACTTAAAGATAATCACCTTTATGACAACCGCAATATATAGAAAAAACACAATTTTCATGCGTTTCGACTTATTCACCGATAACGAACCTCCACTAGCGTTAATCCCACGGCAGGCGCCAAAAAACCGCTGTCCTCCCTTGTTCCCGTTTCAAACAACCCTGCCAGCCCTTCCGCATCCCGTTTGTGCATTCCGGCTTCCAGCAGTGTTCCTACCATGATACGGACCATATGGTACAAAAATCCGTTTCCCCGAAACGTAAAGCGCACCTCGTCCCCACACCGCTCCACTTCGATGGAATCCACGGTCCGCACCGTGGACTTCTTACTCCGCTTATTCGACGTAAACGCCCGGAAATCATGGGTTCCGCACAGCACTTCGGACCCGCGGCGCATGGCATCCATGTCCAGCGCATCCGGCAGGACATAAACATACCTTCTATCAAATATATGTGGCACGTCACTGTTTAACACCCGGTAAAGATAAGTTTTGCCTTTGGCGTTTAAACGGCTGTGAAAGCGTTCCGGCACTTCCTCCGCATGAATTACCGCAATATCTTCCGGCAGGTAAGCATTCATGTAATCCATGATTTCCCTCGGCGTCTTATCCGTTTCCACATGGAAATTCGCCACCTGCCCAAGCGCATGGACGCCGGAATCCGTCCTGCCGGATCCGGTCACTTCCACCTTTTTTCCGCACATTTTCGTAAGCAGCGTCTCCAGCTTCCCCTGAATGGTATTACCCGTGCTGTCCTGCCGCTGCCACCCCTGATACCTTGTCCCCTCATATTGAAGTATTACTTTTATATTCCTCAATTATGCAACCCTCCATGGATTTTCTTTCCCTTCCAGGAACAGCTTACAGCCCTTCAGGGAATCCCTTACCACCGTTTCCACGCAGTCGTCGGTGTAAAATGCCATGTGATGGGTCACGGTAACATTGGGAAAGCCGCGTAAAACCGCCAACTCCCTGTTATCCAGCACATCCGACTTCCGGTCATAATAATACAGCCCGAACTCATTTTCCACCACATCCAGCCCCGCCGCACCGATTTTCCCCGCTTCAATCCCCGCAATCAATGCCTGCGAATCGATCAGTCCGCCCCGCGCCGTATTGACAATCACCACGCCGTCCTTCATCCGCGCAATGCTTTCCTCCCCGATCATATGGTAATTCTCCTCCGTCAGCGGCGCATGGAGCGTAATCACATCCGCCCGCTTCCACATCTCGGCTAACGTCACATACTCCGCATATTTCTTCACTTCTTCTTTTTCGTACAAATCATAAGCCACCAGCCTGCAGCCAAACCCGGACAGACTGCGGACCACCGTCTCCCCGATCCGCCCCGTCCCAATGACTCCCACGGTCAAATCCTTTAATTCCCTGCCCTGAATCCCTTTCAGGGAATAATCCTGGATATTCGTCCTCTCAATAATCCGCTTTGCGTTACGGATGGACATTAAAATCAGCATCACCGCATAATCCGCCACCCCGTGGGGACCGTAAGGCGCATTTGCCACCGTTATCCCAAATTCCTTCGCCGCCTCCAAATCGATATGGTCATACCCGATCGTGCGCGTCACCAAATAACGTACCCCCCTGTCGCTAAGTCCCTTTAGCAGTTCCCTCGTCATCTTCGACGTCAGGATATCCACGCAGGCGCTTCCCTCCGCCAGCCCAAGATTCCCCGGCTCCGGCGCATCCGGGCAAAGCGTCAGTTCCAACCCAAGCTCCTCCCCATACTTCCGGAAAATCCCCTTCTCATCAAACTCCCTGCAACTGTACACCGTCACCTTCATATCCGCTACCTCCGCTTCCTGCGCTCCTCATACTCCGCTAACCCCGCCATATCTTCCTCCTCCAGCCGCCGGAAATGATTAATCCCCGCCAGCAGGATTTTCAGGCTGTTAATGGTGGTATCAAACACCCCTTCTTCATACATATTCACCAAAATAATTCCGATGGGAACCGCGATAATCATACCGAACACCCCTGCCGCCTTATACCCGATAAACAGCAAAAACAACGTCGGGATGGGCGGAACGCCCACGGAATCCCCCACAATTTTCGGCTGGATAATCTGTCTCGCCAACTGTCCCACGCACCATATAATCAATAGACCTACCGCCATCTTATAATCCGAACTCAGGACCTTAATCACCGCCCAGGGAATCAATACCGTCCCCGTCCCGAACACGGGAAGGAAATCCAGCACCGCAATCCCCAGCGCAATCAGCAGCGTATAATTCACGCCCAACACCGTAAATCCCACGACCAGCAGCAGGTACATCCATATCTCAATCTTAAACTGCGCCTTAAAATATCCCCCCACGGCCCGCTTAAAGCTCCTGGTCATCATATCCCACCGGTAAATCAACGCTTCCGGCATATGCCCCTTCACTTTCACGGACATGTATTCCCGTTCCGCCACGAAGAAATAAGCGGAAAGCAGGCACATAATAATCCCCACCACTATCGTCGGAAGGTTCTTTGCAAAATTCCCGACGGCCGCAATGGTAGGCGTCCCCGCCTGCCCCACCAGTTCCCCCACAAACCCTTCCATCTGCGCGCCGATATCCGCAACGGCGTTCCTGATGTTTTCGGGGAAACGGCTGTAAAGCACATCCAGATTCTTCCCGATGGTACGGAAATCTTCCTCGGCGCTGTTCCACATCTCCGGCAGGCTGTTCACCAGTCCCACGGCCTCCTGTATCACCTTGGAGCCTATCAGATACCCCGCAAGCACCACCAGCGCAATAACCGCAATAATCACAAACGCAGTCCCGGCTTTCCGCCGTATTTTCAATTTTGATTCAAAAAAATGCACCAAAGGATTGGCAATCAGCGCAATAATCCAGCCGATGACAAACGGCATGAAAAACACCAAAACCTTCGGCAGCAGAAAAATAAGGAGCAGCAAAATGACCAGCGCAATCCCCAAGTTCATAAATACTTTCAAGTAAGTTCTCGCCGATGTTTTCACCGGACATTCCTCCCATCCGTTTCCTTCCCGCTATCCCCTAAATACCCGTCAAGCAATTCATAAATTTCTTCCCTGCCCTGCTTCGACAACGCGGAATAAGGGATTACCACCGTACCCGGTTTGGCATGCAGCCCGTCCTTTACCGTCTTCAGATGCTTCTGTAACTGGCTGCGTTTGATTTTGTCCGACTTCGTGGCAATAATCACGGGATCATGACCCTGCCGGACAATCCAGTCATACATAATCCGGTCATTCTCCGACGGCTCGTGGCGGATATCCACCAACAAAAACACCACCCGCAGCATCTTACTCTTGTGCAGGTAATCTTCCACCATCTTCCCCCACTGCGCCTTCACCTTCTCATTGGCCGTGGCATACCCGTATCCCGGCAAATCCACGAAATAGCATTCCCCGTTGATATTGTAAAAATTGATCGTCTGGGTCTTTCCCGGCTTGGAGCTGGTCTTCGCCAGCGATTTCCGGTTCATCAGTCCGTTAATCAGCGAAGACTTTCCCACGTTGCTCTTGCCCGCGAAGGCAAATTCCATCAGGGTATTTTCCGGCATTTTACTCGTCACGCCGCATACCGTTTCCAAATTTACGTTTTTAATTACCATCCCTAACCTCCGCCTGTTCCTTTCCCGGCAAGGTATCCTCCCCTGCCGGACGGGACTTTTTGCCTTTGCCGGAGGATTTCCCCCCTTTGGAAGCGCCGGCCTTTCCGGAAGAAGTTTTTCCGCCCTTGCCGGACGGGGTTTTCTCCGCGTCCGGCAGTTCGGTAAACGCGTAAGTCAGCACATCTTCCATGGTTTCCACAAAACGGATGGTCAGCCCCGCCTTGATTTCCCCCGCAATCTCGTCAATGTCTTTTTCGTTCTTCACCGGTACCAGTACGGTTTTAATGCCGACCGTCTTTGCCGCCAGTATCTTTTCTTTTAAGCCGCCGATGGGAAGCACCCTGCCGCGCAGCGTGATTTCCCCGGTCATCGCCACGTCCGCCCGCACCGGAATCTCCGTCAGGGCGGAAAGCAGCGCCGTCGCCATGGTAATTCCGGCGCTGGGACCGTCTTTCGGCACCGCACCCTCCGGTATATGGATATGAAAATCGTTCTTCCGGAATACCTCCTGCGGTATTTTATATTTCTTGCTCACCGAACGCACATAACTCATGCCGGTTATGGCGGATTCTTTCATCACGTCCCCTAATTGACCTGTTAAGTCAATCTCTCCTTTTCCGGGCATCCGATTCACTTCCACCTGAAGCGTCTCGCCGCCCACGCTGGTCCACGCCAGTCCGCGGACAATTCCCACTTCATCCTTTTCGTTCGCCCGCTCCGTGCGGTAGCGTTCTTTCCCCAAATATTTTTCCAAATTGGACGCCGTCACTTTCACGCCGGATTTTTTTGCGGTCAGGATTTCCTTTGCCGCTTTTCTGCAGATGCTCCCGATTTTACGCTCCAAATCCCGGACTCCGGCTTCCCGCGTATAGGCCTCTATGATTTTTTTCAGCGCGCTGTCACTGATGGTAAGCTGCCCTTTTTCCAACCCGTTCTTCTTATACTGTTTCTTCACTAAATGTTCCTTGGCAATATGGAATTTCTCGTTTGCCGTATAGCTCGTCACCTGGATTAATTCCATACGGTCCAGCAGGGGCCTCGGAATCGTCTCCGTGGAATTGGCGGTGGCGATAAACAGCACCTCCGACAAATCCAAGGGCAGTTCCACATAGTGGTCGCGGAATTTCACGTTCTGCTCGCTGTCCAATACCTCCAAAAGCGCCGAAGACGTATCCCCCTTATAATCGCTGCTGACCTTGTCGATTTCGTCCAAAAGCATTAACGGGTTCTTCACGCCCGCCTGTTTTAATGCCGCCGCAATCCGTCCGGGCATGGCGCCCACATAAGTCTTACGGTGTCCGCGGATTTCCGCCTCGTCCCTGACGCCGCCCAAACTGATGCGCACATATTTCTTATCCATCGCCTCCGCCACGCTCCTTGCAATCGAGGTCTTCCCCGTTCCGGGCGGTCCCACCAGACAGATAATCGGCGACTGTCCCTGCTTCGTCAGGCAGCGCACCGCAAGCGCTTCCAGCACACGTTCCTTCACCTGCTTTAACCCGTAATGGTCGCGGTTTAGGATTTCCTCCGCTTTGCGTATATCCGTGTTGTCCGTGGATTTCTTATCCCACGGAAGTTCCAGCAGCGTTTCGATATAACCGCGCTCCACCGCGCTTTCCGAGCTGCTTTGGGGCAGGCTTTTAAAACGGGAAATCTCTTTCTTAATCTTCTCCTTCACTTCCTGTCCCGCTTCCAGCTTTTCCAGCTCCGCCGCATACTGCTCCGCATCGGAAAAGGAGTCTTCTTCCCCAAGCTCCTCGCGGATAAACTGCAACTGCTCCCGCAGCATATATTCCCTTTGGTGTTTATCCACCCTTCCCTTAATCTTTTCCGACAATTCCCTGCGGATTCCCGCTATTTCGATTTCATGGGAAAGGATATCCGCCAACACCTGGTAACGCTCCTCCGGCTCAATGGCGGACAGCACATTCTGCTTGCTCTCATAATGCAGCGGCATATTAATGGCAATCTGGTCCGCCAGCCTTCCCAAATCATAAATATCCTGTATGTGGCGTTCCAGCGCCGCGCCGTTTTTCGGGTAATACATGGCGTAACCGGCAAACAGCTCCTTCATCTGCCGCACCATCGCTTCTTCCTCCACGGTTCCGCGTATCGTCGTGGGTTCCTCGATTTCCGCCACTTCCCCCTCCAGGTATTCTTCCTTA
Source organism: uncultured Lachnospiraceae bacterium (assembly GCA_947653315.1). Classification (GTDB taxonomy): domain Bacteria; phylum Bacillota; class Clostridia; order Lachnospirales; family Lachnospiraceae; genus Kineothrix. The sequence continues at coordinate 3,871 of CANTGP010000083.1, read as the reverse complement.
TCCGTAAAAGAAAGCAACTCGCCCCTTTGGATTCCTTCCACCATCACCCGCACGATATTTTTCGGCATCTTAATCACCTGTTTCACCAGCGCTACCGTACCGATATGGTATACCTGGTCAAAACCGGGCTCGCTTTCCTCCGTCTGTTTCTGCGCCACCAAAAAAATCCGCTGGCTCTCCACCATAGCCTGTTCCACCGCCGCAATGGACTTTTCCCTGCTCAAATCGAAGTGGATAATCGTCTGCGGCAATATCGTCATTCCCCTTAATGCCACCGTGGGCATCTGTCTCTTTACTCTGATATCATCCATTCCTGTCACCATGTGCAAAACGCCGCCTTTTGCCGGCGGCGTTTTCTGTTCCTTCTTTTTTATATTCCTTTTCATCTTGCCGGACGCATTGCTTCCCTGCGGATTAACAAAGGCTCGCTGGTTCCGTCCACCGCTCCCTTTGTGATGACACACTCCACAATGGATTCGTCGGAGGGAATCCGGTACATCACGTCCATCATGGCTTTTTCCATAATGGAACGTAGTCCCCTCGCTCCGGTCTTGCGCTCAAATGCCAAATCCGCAATGGCTTCCACGGCATCGTCCTCAAAGGAGAGCTTCACGCCGTCAAAATCAAACAGTTTCCGGTACTGCTTAATCAGGGCATTTTTCGGCTCCTTCAATATTTTAACCAAAGCGGTTTTATCCAATCCCTGCAGGGTTACGTTAATCGGGACACGTCCCACAAATTCCGGTATCAGCCCAAATTTCACCAAGTCCTGCGGAGTTACTTCTTTTAACAGCTCGCCGATTTCCTTAGAACTTTTCGCCTTCACCTCAGTATTAAAACCGATGGTATTGCGGTCAAGACGGGATTCCACGATTTTCTCCAGTCCGTCAAAGGCTCCGCCGCAGATAAACAGGATGTTTGTCGTGTCTATCTGGATTAATTCCTGGTGGGGATGCTTGCGTCCGCCCTGGGGAGGTACGCTCGCCTGGGTTCCCTCCACAATTTTAAGAAGCGCCTGCTGCACGCCTTCGCCGGATACGTCCCGCGTAATGGACACGTTTTCGCCCTTTTTCGTAATCTTGTCAATTTCATCGATATAAACAATCCCGTACTGCGCACGCTCCACATCGTAGTCCGCCGCCTGGATTAATTTTAACAGGATGTTTTCCACGTCTTCCCCCACGTATCCCGCTTCGGTCAGCGTGGTCGCATCGGCAATGGCAAAAGGCACGTTAATGATTTTTGCCAATGTCTGCGCAAGAAACGTCTTACCGGATCCGGTAGGTCCCACCATGATAATATTACTCTTTTGCAGTTCCACCCCGTCATTGTCTTTCGGAGCCATTACCCTTTTGTAATGGTTGTATACGGAAACCGCCAAAACTTTCTTCGCTTCCTCCTGGCCAATGACATATTCGTCCAAAAACTCCTTAATTTCCACCGGTTTGAGCAAATTAATGTCCAGCTCGTCTTCAAAAGGTTCGTCTTCGTATTCTTCTTCAATAATGTCCTCGCAGATATCAATGCACTCGTCACAGATATATACTCCTGCGGGTCCCGCAATCAGCTTTTTCACCTGACTTTGGGGCTTGTTGCAGAAAGAACACCTGATATCGTCAGAATTTTTTCCTGCCATTTCTTACTCCCTGCCTCCACCCGCCGTTTTATTTTTCAAAACTGGAGTGGTTCTCAATAATCTTATCGATTAATCCATAGTTCAATGCTTCTTCCGCGGTCTTCCAGTTATCCCTTTCCGTATCCGCCATGATGACTTCAAAATCCTGTCCCGTGTTCTGTGCCATAATCCTTGCCATCTTTTCCTTGGTGGCAAGAATGTGCTTTGCGGTAATCTCGATTTCCGTCGCCTGCCCCTGCGCGCCGCCTGCCGGCTGGTGGATCATAATCTCCGCATTGGGCAGTGCAAACCGTTTTCCTTTTGCGCCGCCGGCTAACAGGAAAGCGCCCATGCTCGCCGCCATGCCGATACATACGGTGGACACGTCGCATTTGATGAAGTTCATCGTATCGTAAATTGCCATTCCCGCCGTAATCACACCGCCCGGACTGTTGATGTACAGATGGATGTCCTTCTCCGGATCCTCCGATTCCAGAAACAAAAGCTGTGCCACCACGATACTCGCGGAAACGTCGTTTACTTCCTCACCCAAAAAAATAATCCTGTCCTTTAAAAGTCTCGAATAAATATCGTAAGACCTTTCGCCCCTGCTCGTCTGTTCCACGACATAAGGTATTAAACTCATGCTCATTCCTCCTTGTCCGAACTATGCTCTCCCCTGCATTTTACCCTGTTTTACCGGTTCTTATTTCCCGTTTTATTCTTCTTTTGCATTTTCCGCCACAAATTCAACGGCTTTCTGGATGGCGATATCCTTCATCACGTTCTTCTTCTCGTCCTCACCCAGCATTTCCCTTACTTTATCGGCTTCCATTTGGTACATTTCCGCCATTCTTTCCACTTCTTTGGTATAATCGTCTTCCGATACTTCTATGTTCTCTTTCTCCACAACGGCTTCCAGCACCAGCCTGGACTTAATGCGTTTTTCCGCCTGCGGTTTCACCTGTTCCAACAGCATTTCATGGCTGTTCCCGGTAAATTTAAAGTACTGCTCCAGCGTAAGACCCTGCATTTGGATTCTCTGTGCAAATTCATCCACCATCTGTCTCTGCTGTGTCTCAATCATTGCTTCGGGAATTTCCATGTCGGAATCCTCGATAACGGCATCGATGGCTTTGTCTTCCTTTTCCCTCTTTGCTTCCGTCTCTTTCTGCTCCGTCAGTTTCTTCTTTACGTCTTCCCGGTATTCCGCAAGGGTTTCAAATTCGGAAACCTCACCGGCAAACTCATCGTCCAGCTCCGGCAGTTCTTTTTCCTTGATTTCCTTTACGGTGCATTTAAATACGGCGTCTTTTCCTTTTAATTCCTCCGCCTGGTAATTCTCCGGGAACGTTACGTTCACTTCCACTTCCTTGCCGATTTCCGCACCCACCAACTGGTCTTCAAACCCCGGAATAAATGCGCCGGAACCGATGGTCAGGGGATAATCCTCACCCTTGCCGCCCTCAAAAGCCACGCCGTCCACAAAACCTTCAAAATCCAGGAGCGTCATATCGCCGTCCTTCACCGCACGGTCTTCCACCGTAATGTTTCTTGCGTTCCTCTCCCTTTCCTTATTGATTTCCGCATCCACTTCCGCATCGGTTACTTCCCGCTCGATTTTCCCGACTTTCACGCCTTTGTATTTTCCTAACCGTACTTCCGGTTTTAACGCCACTTCCGCCGTAAAGATAAAAGGCTGTCCGGCTTCCACCTGCACCACGTCAATCTTCGGAGAGGACACGATTTCTTCCTCGCACTCGTCATATGCCTTTGCATATTCTTCGGGAATCAGCATGTTTACCGCATCTTCATAAAAGATTTCCTTGCCGTACATCTTCTCTATCATTTGGCGGGGCACTTTGCCTTTGCGGAATCCGGGAACGCTGATTCTATTCTTGTTTTTCTGGTAAGCCTTCTCAATCGCCTTCTCCAAATTCTCTGCCGCTACCTCAATGGTCAGCTTCGCCATGTTCTTCTCCAATTTTTCCACCTGTAAACTCATTTTGACAGTCTCCTCCTTAACTTTTACCATCTATCCGCTGATTTTTTACCAAAAAAAGTATACAATCACAGTCATTGTACGATTATAGCACATTGATGGGGAAAATACCAGCTTTTTCTTTTTCTTTTTTACGAAACCGGCAGCGGTTCGGCTTGGTGTTGGAAAGCGACGCGGACGCACGGGAGGGATTTTTTTAGTGGCTGAATGTACTGTCATAAAAAGATATGCGACTTACAATGATTTGGAGGTCG
>CANTGP010000082.1 GCA_947653315.1 uncultured Lachnospiraceae bacterium | reverse complement strand
CGTAATGACGAACCTTGCTTCTTTCCGTAAGGAATGCGCTTTCTCCACCTGGGTCTTCAAAATTGCGGTGAATCATTTAAAAAATTACAAAAAATCCATGTTTGCGAACCGCCCGTTAAGTTTTGAATATTACAGCGAAGATATTTTAAACGGAAATACCGGCGATATCCCGGATATGACACAGAACATAGACAGCAATCTTCTTTCCGATGAGCTGAAAATGTCCTGTACGAATGTCATGCTGCAATGTCTCGATCCTGCCAGCCGGTGTATTTTCATTTTGGGCACCATGTTTAAACTGGACAGCCGCATCGCAGGGGAAATCTTAAACCTCTCCCCCGATACATACCGCCAAAGGCTTTCAAGGACACGGAAAAAAATGGCCGGTTTCCTGAGCGAATACTGCGGACTCGGCGGCGGCGTCTGCAACTGCAGGAAAAGGATTAACTATGCCATTTCCACCCACCGTCTCCATCCGCAGAATTTGGAATATTCGTCTTTGGAATGCCGTGAAGACAGCGCTATTTTGGATTATACCTGCGCCATGGAACAAATTGACGATATCGCAATGGTTTTTAACCATATGCCGCTTTACCGTTCCGCAACGGCAGCCCGGAATTTTATTTCCAACCTGCTGGAAACCGATTTATTTGAAACAATCCAACAATAAAGAATAAGGAGAATTTACATGAACACAAAAACAATCCTGGATTTTTTAACGGACCTGAGTAAGAATAATACCAAAGAGTGGATGAACCAAAACAAAACCGCCTATAAAGACGCCTACAACGAATTTGCCGATTTGGTACAGGAATTGATTGTCCGGCTTTCCGAAGACGACCCGTCCATACGGTACTTAAATTCCCGCGATTTAATTTTCCGGCTGAACCGCGACACACGTTTCAGTCATGACAAATCCCCCTATAATCCTTCTTTCCGCGCCCATATATCTTCCGGCGGACGGGTTCCCGTTCCTGTCGGCTATTTCATCAATGTCACACCCGAAGACATCTTTCTGGGCGGCGGATTATTCGCTTCACAATTTTCCGATGCCACCGGCATGGTAAGGGACCATATCGTAAAACACGGCGGCGAGTTGGAGCAAATATTGAAGGACGGGGATTTTTCCAAATACTACACCCTCATGGGCGAAAAACTGAAAAATATCCCCCGCGGCTACGAAAGCGATACGCCTTACGGGGAATTCCTGAAACATAAAAGCTGGTTCATCGAAAATCACATTTCCCCCGGCGAGTTCCTGGATACACAGCATTTTATCACTGTTGCAAAAGAACGGTTCCTTCTTATGAAGCCCTTTAATGACTTCTTAAACCGTGCTTTGGTTGATTTCAAAATGCCGGTCAGGTAGCCGGAAACACCGACGGCGTTTCACGTTTCTCATTTTGCATTTCTCATTTCTCATTTCCATTATCCGCTCCATCCGGTATCCATGCTTTCCGGCCCGGAATGGAGCGTATAATATTTTTCCCCGTTTTCCACCGATGCCTCGATATCCAAATGACCGAAATCGGAAAACAATTTTTCATTTTCCCAATACCATTTCAGGGATGTCAAATAACTGTTATCATGGCAGAACCGGTCTGCCGTTTCCGCCGCCTGGGCAAAAGAAACCTTCCGGTCCGCATTCTGTTTCATCATCTTTACATAATCGAAGACAAGGGGATAACGGTAACGGAATACCCCGAAATCATATTCCCCGGTCAGATATTGGTGATACCGGGATGTTATGAGGGGCACCCCATACTTTTTGGAGAGCCCGTAACAATGCTTTGCAACCTCCATGCCTTCATCTTCCCGGATGCCAATGCTCCTTCCCTTCAGATTAAAATAAGAATCAAAGTCCACACCGGGCTTCCTTTCCGACAGACACCTCTTTAAGTCCGCATAATTGCTCCTGTTTAAGTGTATAAATCCCAACATGACATAGGCAATCCCGCAATCCCTCCCTTTGGAAAAGATATCCTCTAAACTTCTGTCCGTATAATACGGAATTACGGGGTTTAAAAAAATTCCCACCGATATGCCGTTGTCATGAAGCGTCTTCATCGCGTGAAACCTTTCCCCGAACGTGGATGCTCCGGGTTCCAAATTCTGCCTGAGTTCCTCGTCCGTATAAGCAACCGAAAAATCCACATGGACGAGCTTTTCCGCCGCCATCTTTTTCAATACTTCCAATGACTCCAGCACATATGCCGATTTGGTCAGGATCGTCACGGGCTTCCTGTGCTCATACAACAGGTTTAACACCTTGTCCGTCATATGGTACTGCCTTTCCACCGGCTGAAAAGGATCCTGGACCGTACCGAGATGGATAATGCCGTTATAGGTCTGCTTCCAGGTCTTTTTCTCCAGCTCTTTCTTCAGTATTTCCGCCGCATTCGCCTTAATGCAGATATTTTTTCCGAAATCATTCGGCTCCCACCCGACATTTTTCATGGTATAACGCGCATAGCAGTATTGGCAGTTGTGGGAACAGCCAATATAATAATTCAGGGTCGCCCGATGGGGGTAAAATTTAAACATGGGGCCCGATGGCCTGATCCGGTATAACAAACTGCTGCAATCTTCTTCTTTCCTCATATAAACATAACCTGCCTTTCCCGGTAACATACAGTATAGGAGAAATAGGCCGCCGCGTCAACCGCTCCGCAGCCGGTTTCCCGGTCCCGCCCGGATTCATGACACAAAGTCAACAACCCCACTGCATAAATAAAAATCATTACGGATTTTCTCGGTAAGAATGGCTTTGTTAAGATTCGGAATCACCGTTTCCGCCATTCCCCCTGCCATGCTCATGGCTTCCTCCCTGTATTTGTCCGCCATTTCCACCGCACACGTAATCCCATGGTTCCTGACAATCCATTCCGCGGCTTTCCTCACATCGCCCCCGGTACTTTCCGTATATTCCTTCCAAGCATCCGTCACCGTATCCCTGTTGGTATTTTTCAACGCATAAAGAACGGGCAGCGTTTTTTTCTTTTGGCGGATATCGCCGGAATCGCCGCCCCGGTATGCTTCCAATATATTTCCCACATCGTTCCTTATCTGCAGGGACAGACCGATCCGGTCCCCCAGACAGGCAAGTTTCTGGACCTCCGTTGTGGCCAGTCCTGACAGGATGCCTATCGTCCTTAAGAGAAAAGCTATGGTTTCCGCAGACTTCATGCTTAACATTTCCATGCATTCCTCTATCCTCACATCGGTTCTTTCTTCAAAAAGAATATCCCAATATTCCCCTTCCATGACTGTCAGGATATATGCCCGCAGCTCCCGCTCCAAAATACAGCCCCTAAAACAATCCTGTCCCAACGCAGCCAGGGCCAAAAGGGCATCCCCAGCAAGTATGGCCTGATTGGCTCCCCACTTCTTCCATACGGCTTCCTGTCCCCTCCTTATCCCGTCCCGGTCAATAATATCATCATGAATCAAGGTGAAATTATGGAACAGTTCAATCCATGCCACAGCCTGCGCCATCGCACCGGCATCCGCCCCAAGCGCATCGCAGATGTCGCCGGCTATCTTTACGATAAGCCGGCTTCCTCTTTTTTTCAAATGATAATCCGCCATGGAATACAGATTGGGATATGCTTTCAGTAAATCCAATTTCCTGTCTATTTCTACATCAACCATTTTTACCATATCCATGTATCTTTTTCCTCCTAATATGCAATCCGTTCCAGCAGCCCGGAAACTTCCCGGTACAGACTTTCCGTTTCCCGTTCCGCCTGTTCCGAAATAACGCTTTCTTCCCTGCCTTCCCTGACGGATTCGATGACCCCTTTCAGGATATCCCTGCTTTTTTCATTTACCGCCTCCCTTGCCTGCCTGCGTATCTCCCCGCATTTTTCTTCCGTCCCGTCCGATATCGCTATCCGCCACAAAGAATTGTAAAGATAACAGTTCAATTGGTTTCCCCAGCTCTTGCCTGCCGTCTCCATAATTCTGCAGACCTGCTCGGTAATCCTGTCCGAAATCGTATACTTTCCATTCTCCAAACGGTTCTGCTCCGACATACTGCGTTCGATTCCCGAACCCGGCAGACACATCATCCTTTTCCGGAACAGGGAGACATTCAGTTCCCCCATGGAATACAGGAAATCTATCGTTTCCTCCAGTTCCTCCGCCGTAGTATCCGGGTCAAACGGAATCAGCCCTATAAAGACTTCCAAATCCAGCTCCCTGAGAACGGAAAGCGCCTCCCTGCACATACCGACGGTACAATTCCTGTTCATTCTGTCAAGACCGCTTTGGGCGCCGGATTCTATTCCGATGGATACGGCCGCAAGGCCGGATTTCTTCAGCGCCGCAAAGATTACCCGGTCCACTTCTTCCGGTTTGCACATAATCAGATAATGCAGCTTTAGTCCCCGTCTTATGATTTCCTCCGCGATATTGACCGCCCTTTCTCCTCCCGCCTTCAGACTGCCTATGAAAGAATCGTCAATCATGACCAGATTCCCCACGCCGTATTCCCTGTTGAGAAGTTCTATTTCATCCACCACATTGCCGCTGCTTCTCGGCCGCCAGTATTTTCCCCTATGGGACTTGCCAAGAAAGTCTGCCGAAGAACAAAACGTACATTTCCCGTAACAACCCCGGCTTGTCAGGACGGAAGCGAATCCTCCCTTTTCGAGTACGGCGGGCAAAAGCTCCCTGGACGGAAACGGAAGGGAATCCAAATCGTCAATCAGACCCTCTCCGGGATTCCTCTTTACCGTACCGTTTTCCTCATAAACAATTCCCGCCACATTTTCCAGGGACCCGCCTTCTGACAGCGTTTCATACAGATTGACCATAGTCCTTTCCCCTTCGGAAAGTATGAGTGCATCCGCCTTTGTACTCCGCAGAACCGTTTCATGACAAATAGTGGCGTAATGCCCGCCTACCACAATGGAAATTCCTTTGTTTGCCTCCCGGATTTTCGCGGTAATGGCGGAAGCATTTTTTAACGCCATAACGGAAGGAATGGAAACCGCCAGCATGTTGGGATTCCGCAGCAGGATTTCCTCCACCACCCTGTCCGCTTCCATTTCCGTTAAGTATGCGTCAAAGATTTCCGCCGTGTATCCCCGCTCCCGGACGGAAGAAGCGATGTAACACAGACCCAGGTTCTCCCCGACGTCGCTGAACGGTCCCTTTACTTTCGGGGAAGCAAGTTTTGCACTGATGGGCGGGTTCAATAATAAAATATCCATATGTCCTCCTTTCCTTTTCACCTTTATTCCTTTTGCCTTTATTCCTTTTTGCCTGTCAGACAGGCATTCTATTCCACCAGGGAAGTATGGCGGTACTTTTCCAGTTTAGCCATCAGCTTTTTCATACTTCCGTTTGGCGTTTCACTGTACACGGCCTTTACCATATCCTCCGCTTCCACCACGGCGGATTTTCTGGCAGCGGCGAACTGTTCCGCCTTGGCCGTCGTCTTCTTTTGGGCAATGCTACGGAACATCCACGGCACGATGGTCAGCAGGTCTTCATACTCGCTTCTTATCGCTTCATCCCATTTCGTACCCTGTACCGCCGTATTTTCATCCGCCAGGGAACATTGGATAATATTGTCAATGCCTTCTTCCATGAAGTTCACATAGTTTTCATATCTCTGACGGTCAGGGTCCGGGGTTACTGTCTTATCCGCCAGTTCCTTACAGTAATTGCAGCTAATACCGCACATGGAATCGCAGTCATGCCCTTCTTTCCTGTAATGCTCCAAAAATCCGTCCAGTTTCCGGTTGTCCAAATACATTTCCGGCGTCGGGAAATTCATGCTGTATATAAACTGTGCCCAGGATTCCTCTTTCCACCCCTCCATTTTTGACAGGCTTTCTTCCGGAAACGTCATGGCAACCGGACATATGATATCCAAAAGATTGCCGTCATAAGAACGGTCCGCATAGGCTTTCACCGCCCTCAGTCCCCAATCCGCAGGCATGTGCCTGGTATTGATTTTTAACACGTCGATGCCCAAATCCTCATAGATGCCCACATCTTCGGGACGGATAAAACTGGATTTGATAATCAATTCGGGATTCGTACATTTTTCCTTCATGCATTTCATGACACAGTAATCCACAAACCATTTATCCAGCGGATCGTCGTCCCTGCTCGAATGGGCGGATATATTATAATGGTAGTTTTTATAAGGGCAGTCCAACAGGCAACTGTCGTTGGCAAGCACTTCCAGCTTTTTGTCCGTGAAACTCCGGATTGCCTCAATGACCTTAAACTTCCGGTTATTGTTATTGTCAATGACGATGACGTCGGCTCCCAGTTCAATAAAACTCCTAACCGATTCCACCGTACTGATCTGATTGACAATGGATGCCTTTATTTCCCAATCAGGAAACCGTTTCCTGACGATTTCCATAAGGGAAGGAACGGTAATGATGACCTGGTCCGCCTTTAATTCATGATAGATAAAGTCCAGTTCTTCCAGTATCCGGTTCTGTCCTTTGGCGGTAAATTCCATATTGCCAAGGCAGGGGGAATTCAGCGTATAACCAAATCTCATGCCCAAAGAATGTACCAGCTCCACATGTTTGACTGCTTCTTCCTTACTGACCTCCGGCAGGACGGCGGAAGCCCGTGCGTTTCCGATGGCACTCTCCCGCAGCGACCCATAGACCATATTGACTCCCATTTGCGCCAGTTTCCTTACATATCCTTCTTCCCACTTTGTTCCTACTGTCATTTCCATATGATTTTTCTCCTTTTCCGTTTCCATAGTTTTTATATTTTTTTGCTTTTCTGTTTCCGCTTCTTTCTGCTTCCCGCCTTCACGCATGACGTCTAGTGCTCCCCTGCATTTTCGTCGTAGTAAAAACCGTAGCTGATAATGTTTTTTCCCTTATCCGCCGCATACAGGCAGCCGTCAACCACCGTCCTGACGTCTTCACATTTCGGCTCGTACAGGTCGCCCCCCTGCTCTGCCGCAAGTGCGCAGCCGCCTCCGCAGACAAAGGCAAACCTGCATTCCCTGCATTTTGGAATGCTCAGCACATTCCTTACACTCCAGCGTTCTTCCCTGCCGCCGTACATGATTACCCCGTCTCCGTATTCCCCAAAGGCAAGCTCCGGTTTCCCGATGCTTGACAGACATTTGTAGATATAGCCGTCCGTCCCGAACACGTATTGCTGCTGCTTTACCGCTTCGCAGTAAAAGTAAGCCATCGAGCCTTCACCGCTGCCGTCCAGCATACCGACCATATTATGTACCAAGCGCAGCGCCCCCAGCTCAAAAACGGCCGAAAGTTTTCCTCCGTGGATTCCGTCCAACTTCAGGAAAGATTTCAGTATTTCCCCTTCCGACAGGCAGGTACCGTCGTCCTTCCACTTAATCGGCGATATATAGTAGCGGAACAGCGGGTTTTCCTGCCATCCCCTTTCCATTACAAAATCTGCCGTATGGGAAAGGAAACGGATATTGGTCTTATCCACATCACATCTTACATTGACCGGAATCTCCATTTCCAAAAGCCTTTCTATGGCGTTTACCGTTCTGTCAAAACTGCTGCCCGCATCAACCGGTCTCTTTAATTTGTCATGCACCTCTTTTGTCCCGTTCAGGGTAAGCATGATACTGTCGATATCCTTCCGATAACGTTCCAGCAGCGGCAGAAAACCCGCCAGCTCATAACCGTTGGAAAAAAGGACCATCCGGCATTTCCTGCCGTTTTCCCTCTCCCGTATACAGAACTTTTCCGCCGCATCAAAAAAGTACTCCACCGCTTTCCGGTTGCATTCCATAAACGGCTCTCCGCCGAACAAAACCAGCAGGGAGCTTTTGGATTCGAGCTTTTCATTCAGCTCCCCGATTCCCCGTATTGCCCTGTCAATCATTTCCGCGGACATCAGGGTACCCTGCCGTCCGATTCCGTTTTCATAGCAGTAAGGGCACCGCAGATTACAGTCATAGGTAAGGCACAGCCCGTATAATTTCGTCTTCTCTTTCAGTCCTGCCTGATACCGTTCCGCTTTTTCCCCAATCAGCTTTTGTTCTTCCTCCCTGTCCGTAAATAAGAATTGATGGTGAATCAGGAAATCCAACGCGGACAAATCACCCGTGGTTTTCCAATTCCGTATTGCTTTTCTGATCCGTTCCTGTATATGGAACACCTTGCCCGTAAGAAAATTCACTAACATGATTTCCCCTGACGGCAATTTCGTTTCGTAGTAATAGTTTGTTAAATACATGCTCCCTCCGTTCTGCCCGCAGCGAAATGGGGTTCCTGCCGGGCAATTCATTCAGTTATCATAGATAATGTCCCGCGGTGCCGGACAGTTTCCCTCCTCCAGATGATCCAAATACAGCCGGCACAGGTTTTCCATATCCCTCCGGCATACCTCCGGCCGGAAACCAAGCCTGTCTTCTTCATAGCGGCATTTTCCCCCGCAGATAAACGCATACCTGCAATCGTCACAGTACCCGCTTCCCTGCCCGGTTCCGGTCTTCCACCACTTCACTTTTTCTTCCTCCAATTCCGTCTCCGCTTCCCCACGGTATCCTCCGATGGAATATTCCTTTTTTGCCGTAACCTTCGTGCAGTTATAGATCAGGCCGTCGGGACCGAACAGGTATTGCTTTCCGTCCGCCGCCGCACAGTTATGGAAGCGGGGTCTCCTGCACCGTATCAGCCTGTCCACGCTTTTCAAGTGCTTCATGTCCCCCAAATGAAACAGCCCCGCATCCGGTTCCCCGCGTCCGTCAAAATCCAAAACCGCCTTCCAAATGGCATATTCGCTCAACGCATCCCCTGCATATTTGGAATCAAAGTATTTAATACTGCTGACATAGCATCCCAGGTAATTCTCCTTTTCCATCCATCCGCACCGGTGCAGCTCGTTCGATATTTCGGGCAGGCAATGGATATTGTTTTTATCCAGGTTCAGCACCGTATGGACGCGGATTCCGTTTTGGAGGAGAACGGACGTCGCCGTTACCGCCTTTTCATAATTACCCTTTCCGGAAACCGAAACCCGGTATAAATTGTGCACTTTCGCCGGACCCGCCAAAGTAATCAGCATCCTTTCGATGATGCCGGCGTAACGCCTGATCAAATCGAGATAAGACAGGGTATTTTCACCGTTCGTAAAAACCGTTACGCCGCGAAACCCGCGGTATCCTGCCGCCAGCCTGTTCATTTTCCCGAAAAAATCTTCCAGGATTTCTTCCCGGTGAGGCATAAACGGTTCCCCGCCTTCCAGGACGACACGGAACGACCGGTTGGAATCTTTCCCGATGGTCCGCTCCATAAAGCCGATAATTTTATCCAAGTCCTCCCCGCTTAACACCGATTCCTCTTGGTGGTAATTATCCTCAAAACAGTAAAAACACCTGAGATTGCAGGCATAAGTGAGGCAGAAAACGAATACATACGGGTTTAGCCCGCTTTCTTCTTCCTCTTTCCGTCTTAAATCACTTATCACCTTCCTTTCGTCTTCGGGAGAATCAAACAGGTAGCCCTTTTCCCTCAGCATGATTTCTTCCAAACCGTCCGTTTCCGTAAATTTGCCTTCCTCCATCTGCTTCGCGACATGGGGCGGCACAAAATCCACCGAGCCGGTCAATGTATTGACCAGTATATTCCTGCCCGAAGGCAGCCTGTGTGTTATAAAGTATTTGGTAATATACACGCATTTCCCCCGCTTTCATAAACCGTTTCCCTGTTCAGGACCGGAATCCCCCTTTCCAGGCAGCGAAAATAGGAATGTACGATTTTCTCCGCTTCCGGACAAAAGGGAATGTCCCAAAACTTATTTTTTTCCCTGGATTCCAAAGGGCATCCGCCCCCGCATACAAACGCCGTTTTGCATTGCCTGCACCGGTTTTTTTCCAAAACCGTCTTCTTTGTCCAGCATTCTCCCGGTTCTTCCGCCAGGCAGATTTCTTCTTTTAACCTAAACTGCCCGATGGCATACTTTAGGTTTCCTGCCGATGCCGCGCAGGGATAAATATATCCGTCCGCCGAAAAGGTATACTGGTTAATCCGGTTTCCGCATCCGTAGATACAGTAATTCCTAAGACCCCCCGCTTCCGTTCCCGCCGCTTCCGGATGAAACAATGCCATAATGTTTTTCAGTATCCGCATGTCTTCAAAATTAAAATATTTTAATTCCAGCTTTCCCGACATTTTCATTTCGGCGACGAGGTCCAAAAATTCATGTTCCGGCAGGCAGGAATCATCCCTTTCAAACCGGTTCTTAATCCTGCTGACGCAGCAGCCCAAAAAATATTCCGATTGGTTCCAACCCTTTTCTTCTATCAATCCGTGGATATAAGGAAGGTATTCCATGTTCTCCCGGTTCACATTGGTAACAAGCCACGTAGGTATTTCCCATTCCAGCAGACGGCAGATCATCATCCGCCAGAAAAATCCGGTCCAGC
>CANTGP010000081.1 GCA_947653315.1 uncultured Lachnospiraceae bacterium | reverse complement strand
CGGTGTTAACTTCTGGGGCTGGGGTCCGCCACTCCTTCGCTGGAATCCTATTACCGGGCAAAACAGGGGATATATAAGTTGTACGAACTGACGAAACGGCAGGCGGGCGGGGAACTTCCGACGGTCCACACCGTGGATTTGCGAAAGGAGTTAAAGGAAGGGAACCGTTCCATGTTCAGCCGCAGGCTCCATGATTTGATGGAAGACCGGCTGGGGAAGAAAGAGCAGGTGATCCTGTTTTTAAACCGGCGGGGTTATGCCGGTTTCGTTTCCTGCCGTGCCTGCGGGCATGTGATGAAATGCCCGCATTGCGATGTATCCCTGTCGGAGCATAAAGGCGGCAGGCTGGTCTGCCATTACTGCGGATACGAACAGCCTGCGGTGAAAACATGCCCTTCCTGCGAATCCAAATATATCCTTGGTTTCCGTGCGGGAACCCAGCAGATCGAAGAAGCGGTCCTGAGGGAGTTTCCGGGGGCGCGGGTGCTGCGGATGGATGCGGATACCACGCGGACGAAGAATAGTTATGAGGAGATTTTGGGTGCTTTTGCCAATGGGGAAGCGGATGTGCTGGTGGGAACCCAAATGATTGTAAAAGGGCATGATTTTCCGAACGTGACCTTGGTGGGAATCCTTGCCGCGGATATGTCCCTGCATGCGGGCGATTACCGTTCGGGAGAGCGGACGTTCCAACTGCTGACACAGGCGGCGGGGCGTGCGGGCAGGAGCGGCAAGGCGGGGGAAGTGGTGATACAGACGTATGATCCGGAGCATTACAGCATCGTGTATGCGGCAAAGCAGGATTATAAGGGATTTTATGAGGAAGAAATCCTTTACCGGAAAATGCTCGCCTATCCGCCGGCGGCGCATATGCTTGCCATACTGGTATCCGCCCGGGCGGAAGCGGAAGGGCTTGCATTGGCAAAGGACATCGCCGCACGGGTAAGGGTCATGGGCGGGGACGGCCGGGAAAGCGCAGCGCAAGGGGGAAACCGCCTGTATGTCATCGGACCGGCGCCTGCCTCGGTGGGGAAAATCAACGATGTATACCGTTTTATGCTGTATGTAAAGCACGGGGATTATGGAAGGCTGGTGGAAGTTAAGAACCGTGTGGAAACCTTTTTGGAGAAGCGGGAAGAAAGGGCGGAAAAAGAGAAAGATAACGAAACGGTCCAGTTTGATTTTGACCCGATGAGCGCATACTAATAACCGGGAAATGATTAGGAAACGGTTAGGAAACGTTTAGGAAAATATGAGGAAAAAAATAAGGAAAAATAAGGAAAAGAAAGGAACGAAGAAAATGGCTATCCGGAACATAAGAGAAATGGGTGATGATGTGTTAAAGAAGACCTGCAAAGAGGTCAAGGAAATAACGCCCCGTACCAAAGAGCTGATTGACGATATGCTCGATACGATGTATGAGGCAAACGGCGTAGGGCTTGCCGCGCCGCAGGTGGGAATCCTGAAGCGTATTGTGGTTATCGACGTAACGGGGGAAGATCCTTACGTGATGATTAACCCTAAAATCCTCGAAGTAAGCGGGGAACAGAGCGGGCATGAAGCGTGTCTTAGCGTGCCGGGGAAAACGGGAATCGTTACCCGTCCCAATTATGTAAAAGCGGTTGCTTATAACGAAAACATGGATTCGTATGAAATCGAGGCGACGGAGCTTTTAGCAAGGGCAATCTGCCATGAACTGGATCATTTGGACGGACACTTGTTTGTGGAAAAGGTGGAAGGGGAATTGATGAACGCGGCGGATTTGGAGGAAGAAGAATAGTTGGTTCAGGCAAAAACGGAGGAAACAGGCATGAAAATCGTTTTTATGGGAACGCCGGATTTTGCGGTGGGCGCTTTGGAAGCGCTGGTTCGGGCAGGTCATGATATCCGTGCGGTGGTGACACAGCCCGATAAGCCCAAGGGAAGGGGAAAGGAAGTACAGATGCCGCCGGTGAAACAGTGTGCGTTGCAATACGGCATTCCGGTTTTCCAGCCGGTGAAAATCCGGGAGCCGGAAGCCGTGGAGACGCTGCGGGGCTTCGGGGCGGATCTTTTTGTGGTGGCGGCATTCGGACAGATATTAACGGAGGAACTGTTAAAGATGCCGAAATTCGGCTGCATCAATATCCATGCGTCCCTTCTGCCCAAATACCGGGGCGCGTCACCGATACAGTGGGCGATTTTGAACGGTGAGACGGAAACGGGTGTTACCATCCAGCAGATGGCGAAAGGAATCGATACCGGGGATATCCTGTTAAAATGCGTGGTTCCCGTTGACGGCAGGGAAACGGCGGAAAGCCTGCATGACAAACTGAGGGATGCGGGGGCGGATTTGGCGGTACGGGTGATTCCCCTTATAGAGCGCGGGGAATTGGAGCCGGAGAAGCAGAAAGAGGAAGATGCCACTTACGTAACGGTATTAAAGAAGTCCTTCGGGCAGATTGACTGGACAAATGATGCCGTTTCCATTGACCGTTTGGTACGGGGATTAAATCCGTGGCCGAGTGCGTATACTTATTACCATGGCAGGACATTGAAGGTATGGGAATGTGAGCCGGCAGACGGGCAGGAAGGCATACGGGAAGACGGAGAGGCAGGAAGCGTTGCCGGGGTGGCAAAGGATGCCTTTTATGTGCGAACCGGGAACGGGCTGTTAAAAGTGACGCAGGTACAGTTGGAAGGAAAAAAGCGGATGGGGGTAAAGGATTTCCTGCTGGGCTGTCCGCTGGAGGAAGGAGCCGTGTTTGGCGGAAAAGAAAGCGGAAGGTAATAGGACTGTCAGGAACAGGGAAAACGGAGGGCGATGAAAATGTTCGGATATTATGGCTATTATATGGATCCTACGTATGTGCTGGTGCTTGCGGGGGCGCTTTTGTGCATTGCCGCCAGCGCAAAATTAAACGGTACTTATAAAAAATATGCGCAGGTACGGTGCATGAGCGGCATGACCGGTGCGGAAGCGGCGCAGCGCATCCTGAATGCGGCGGGGATTTATGACGTGCGGATTGAGCATGTGCGGGGGAACCTGACGGACCATTACGATCCGAGGAATAAGGTGCTGCGTCTGTCGGACAGCGTTTACGGTGCCACTTCGGTAGCGGCCATCGGGGTGGCAGCCCATGAGTGCGGGCATGCCGTGCAACACAGTCAGAATTATGCGCCGTTAAAAGTGCGCAGCGCTTTGGTTCCGGCAGCCAATATCGGTTCGAAACTGGGGATTCCTTTGGTCATCCTGGGTTTATTGTTCGGACTGCATTCTTCGCTGGTTCCTATCGGTATCTGGGTATTTTCGCTGGCGGTGCTGTTTCAGATAGTGACGCTTCCGGTGGAGTTCAACGCTTCTTCCAGGGCTTTGGTGATGCTGCAGAATTTAGGGATTACGGGGGGACAGGAGACCGGATACTGTAAAAAGGTGCTGTGGGCTGCGGCATTAACGTATGTGGCCGCGGCGGCATCCTCGGTGCTGCAGCTATTGCGGCTGGTGCTTTTATCCGGCGGGAGCCGCAGGGACGATTAGGGAAAGGGCAGGATAAGGATTCATGGTAAATACGCGGGAATTGGCAGTGGATATGCTGCTCCGGATGGAAACGGAAGGGACTTACAGCAATCTTTTGGTGCGGGATGTGCTGGATAAGCATGACTATTTGGAAGCGAAGGAGAAGGCTTTTGTAAAGAGGGTGACGGAAGGAACGGTGGAACGGAGGATCCAGTTGGATTATGTGCTGGATGCGTATTCCAAAGTGCCGTCCGGGAAGATGAAGCCTTTTATCCGCTGTCTGCTGCGGATGAGCGTGTACCAGCTTTTGTTTATGGACGGAATCCCGGATGCGGCAGTCTGTAATGAAGCGGTGAAACTGGCGGCAAAGCGTAAATTCGGGCAGCTAAAAGGTTTTGTAAACGGGGTGCTGCGCGGCATTGCGAGGAACCGGGAGCAGATAGCGGGGATTTATCCGGATAAGGGGAAAGAGCCTATCCGCTATTTGTCGGTGCTGTATTCCATGCCGGAGTTTTTGGTTTCCATGTGGCTTGGGCAATACGGCATGGAGCGGACGGAAGGAATGCTGCGCGCCATGCTGGAGGTGCATCCGGTAACGGTGCGGGTGAAGCAGGAACTACGGGAGAGGGGATGCCGTGCCGAGGGCGGGACCGGCGGGATGGATGCCCTGCTTACCCGGATACGGGAGGCAGGAATGGAAGCGGTTCCCCACCCGTACCTGGATTATGCCTGCTGCCTGACCAGACTGGAGGGTGTGCGCCATGTTCCCGGTTTTTTGGAAGGCTTGTTTACGGTACAGGATGTGAGCTCCATGCTGGCAGTGGAGTGCGCGGGAATCCGGGAAGGCGATTTTGTGCTGGATGTATGCGCCGCCCCGGGCGGGAAAGCGACCCATGCGGCGGAGCTTGCCGGGAAGACGGGAAAAGTGCTGTGCAGGGATATTTCCGAAGAAAAGACGGCGCTTATCCGTGAGAATGCGGCGCGGCTTGGATTGGCCAATATGGAAATACAGGCACATGATGCGCGGGTGTATGACGAAGCGCTTCAGGAAAAGGCAGACGTGGTTTTGGCGGATCTGCCCTGTTCCGGTTTGGGAATACTTGGCAAAAAGAGGGATATCAAGTATAATGTATCGTTGGAGGCTTTGGGGGAGCTTCCAAAATTACAAAGGGATTTGTTAAGTACGGTATGGCGGTACGTGAAACCGCAGGGAATCCTGCTTTATACCACCTGTACCGTGCACAGGGAAGAAAACGAAGAAACCGTCCGGTGGTTTTTGGAACATTATCCGTTTGAAGCGGAAGATATCAGCGGGTATTTGGAAGGTGTGCCGGAAAAGGAAACGGCAAAGGAAGGCTACATACAATTGCTGCCGGGTGTCCATGATTCGGACGGGTTTTTTATTGCAAAGTTTAGAAGGAAGGATTAAGGAGTTGAAAAACAAAAAGAAGGATATCAAATCCATGACATTGGAAGAATTAAAAAGCGAAATGTCCGCTTTGGGGGAAAAACCCTTCCGGGCGAAGCAAATGTATGAGTGGATGCATGTGAAACTGGCGGAGAATTTCGGACAGATGACAAACCTGTCGAAAGAACTGCGGGAGAAATGCCAGGGGGAATATACCTATACCGGATTAAAACCGCTGCGGGTGCAGGAATCCCAAACGGACGGGACGAAGAAATTCCTGTTCGGGCTGACGGACGGAAATACGGTGGAAAGCGTATGGATGAGGTACAAGCACGGGAATAGCGTCTGCATATCTTCACAGGTGGGCTGCCGTATGGGCTGTGCTTTTTGCGCTTCGACGCTGGACGGGCTGGAGAGGGGACTGCTTCCCTCGGAGATGCTCGAGCAGGTTTATGCCATTACCAGGCTGACCGGGGAGCGGGTTTCCAATGTGGTGGTAATGGGAACCGGGGAACCGTTGGACAATTATGACCATGTGGTAAAGTTTATCCGGATGCTGACGGACGAAAACGGGCTTCATATCAGTCAGCGCAACATTACCCTTTCCACCTGCGGGCTGGTTCCGCAGATGCGTGCACTGGCGGGGGAGGGGCTGCAGATTACGCTTGCCCTGTCCCTCCATGCCGTAACGGATGAAAAAAGACGGCAGCTTATGCCCATTGCCAACCGTTACGGCTTGGATGAATTGATGGAAGCATGCGCATACTATTTTGAAAAGACGGGACGCAGGATTACTTTTGAATACAGCCTGTTAGGCGGTGTAAACGACAAAAAAGAGGACGCGGCGGGACTGGTCCGGCTGGTAAAGCCCTTAAACTGCCATGTGAACCTGATTCCGGTAAACCCCGTAAAAGAGCGGGATTTCCGTCCTACCGCCCAAGAGGGTGTGATTGCATTTAAAAATAAACTTGAAAAAAATGGAATAAATGTTACTATAAGAAGGGAAATGGGCAGGGATATTGACGGCGCCTGCGGGCAGTTAAGGCGCAGGGCGCTTAAGGATTAGACCTGTCCCATAGGCTGGCGAACTTGGAGGTTTTGACGTGTTAAGGGCATTTTCCATAACGGATATAGGGAGAAAGAGAAAACTGAATCAGGATTATGTGTTTGCATCGGAGAAGCCGCTTGGGAACCTGCCGAATGTGTTTATCGTGGCGGACGGCATGGGAGGGCATAATGCGGGAGATTATGCCTCCAAGTATGCGGTCGAGACGATGAAGGAAGAAATAGAACGTTCCTTTGAGAAAAGTCCGGTGAAAATATTGGGAATGGCAATCGAGACTGCCAATGACCATATACGGAAGAAAGCAGGCGAGGAGGAAGCCTTAAGCGGCATGGGCACTACGGTGGTGGCGGCGACATGCCTTGGGGATAAATACCTGGAAGTCGCCAATGTGGGCGACAGCAGACTGTATGTGGTGAACGACAGGAAGATTGAGCAGATTACGAGAGACCATTCCCTTGTGGAAGAAATGGTCCGGCTTGGCGGTATTGACAGGGCTTCGGCGAGAAGCCATCCGGATAAAAACATTATCACGAGGGCGGTGGGCGCCAAGGACAGGGTGGATGTGGACTTTTTCCATGTGGAGCTGGAGCCGGGGGATATCGTGCTGATGTGTTCCGACGGGTTGACGAATATGCTGGAGGATAAGGAAATCCATATGATCTTATCCAGGGAAGTCAGCGTGGAGGAGCGGGCGGAGGAACTGGTGGAAGCCGCTAACCAAAACGGGGGGAAAGATAACATCGCAGTCATTATTGTGGAACCATTTGTGGAATCTGAGCAACCAGCGGAATCCCTGTAAACCGTGGAGCGGAGTCAACATGACCCTCGCGGCAGTCGTCAAATATCCATACGGGTGCGGCTGCCTGGCTCGTTGCCCGCGGGAATAAATCCGCGGAAGTTCTGCACGTTTTAGGATGGGGCAGGTTACCGGGGGATGGCAAATCAGGAACCGGCGGACTTTGAAAGGAGCATTGTTATTGGAATGATAAAGATAGGAATGATAATTGGAGCCCGATATGAAATTCTGGAAAAAATAGGAACCGGCGGCATGTCGGATGTATATAAGGCGAGGGACAGCAAGTTAAGCCGTTTTGTGGCAATCAAGGTACTGAAACAGGAATTTGCCGAAAACGCCAATTTTGTGGCGAAATTCCGTGTGGAGGCACAGGCGGCGGCAGGGCTGATGCATCCGAATATCGTCAATGTTTATGACGTGGAGGAGGAAAACGACGCCCATTACATCGTCATGGAGCTGGTGGAAGGCATTACGTTAAAGAAATATATCGAGAAAAAGGCAAGGCTTTCGGTAAAAGAGGCAATCAGTATCGCCATCCAGGTATCGATGGGTATCGAAGCGGCCCATAACAATCATATCATCCACAGGGATATTAAGCCGCAGAATATTATTATTTCCAAGGAAGGGAAAGTGAAAGTGACGGACTTTGGCATTGCCAAGGCTGCCACCAGCAACACCATTACTTCCAATGTGATGGGTTCCGTACATTATACTTCGCCGGAGCAGGCGAGGGGCGGCTACAGCGATGAGAAGAGCGATATCTATTCCCTCGGTATCACCCTGTTTGAAATGCAGACGGGAAGGGTGCCTTTTAACGGGGATACCACGGTGGCAATCGCCATTAAGCATATCCAGGAGCCGATTCCGTCCCCAAGGGATTATATCCAGGAAATTCCGGTAAGCGTGGAACAGATTGTCTTTAAATGCTGCCAAAAGAGCCCGGACCGCAGGTACCAGTCCGTAGCGGAGCTGGTGGCGGATTTAAAACAATCCCTGATTAGCCCGGACGAAGAATTCGTGAAGCTGGTCAACCCGGATGAGGAAGCCTCCACGCGGATGATTACGGACAAGGATATGGTGCAGATTAAGAAACAGTCCGACCGCAGGGATTCCATGGACGAAGCGCTGCGGCTTAAAAAGGATGCCGTCCGCAGGCCGAAACGGCAGGAGCCGGAGGAAGAAGACGACGTCGGGGAATACGACGAGGAGGCTTACGGGGAAGAAGCCTACGAGGAAGAAATGTACGGGGAAGACGAAGCGGAGGAGGACTACGAGGACGAAGGGGAAATCGGGGAAGACGAGGATTACGATCCGAAATTGGAGCGGATTACCACCGTACTTGCCGTGGCCGCCGCGTTGGTAATCGGCTGTATCGTCCTGTTTTTGGTTGGGAAGACCATGGGAATCCTTCCGTTTGGAAACGGGGAAACCGGAGGGGAGGAAGCCCAGGCGGCGGAAGAAACCGGACAGGTGGAGATGCCCAAAGTGGTGGGCAGGCAGTTGGAGGAAGTCCGCCAGGAGCTTTTGGGACTTGGGCTGTCGCCGGAGGTGGAGTACCAGGAAACGGATAAATACGAGGCGGGATTGGTGTTACGCTGCAACATCGATATCGGCGCCATGGTGGACGGTAAAACGGAAATCCTGCTGACGGTCAGCGCAGGAGCCAGCGGGATTGAAGTGCCGGACGTGGTAGGGGCTTCCACGGCGGAAGGCGTGTCCAATTTGGAGCAGAAAGGGTTTGTGGTGAACCGGACGGAAAGCTATGACAACGATGTGCCGAAGGGAAATATCATTTCCCAAAATCCGTCGGCGGGTTCCAAGGCTCCCAGCGGTTCCACGGTAACAATCCAGGTCAGCCAGGGACCGGAAGACAGTAAGGTCAGGGTACCGGATGTGATTGGGGTGCCGGAGATGGACGCCATGGCCACGCTTACGGAGCTGGGGCTGACGGTAGGCAGCGTGACGGAGGTGAACAACGACGATGCGGCTTTGGCGGGGCTTGTCTGTTACCAAAGTTATTCCGTGAACACTTATGTGGATAAGGGGACGGCAATTGACCTGCGCGTCAGTCTCGGGCCGAAACAGACGACGTACAGTTTCAGCGGCAGCATTGAGCCGCCTTCGGCAGAGGAAGACCCCGATTACCG
This sequence comes from uncultured Lachnospiraceae bacterium, assembly GCA_947653315.1. GTDB lineage: Bacteria > Bacillota > Clostridia > Lachnospirales > Lachnospiraceae > Kineothrix. Next base: position 1,524 of record CANTGP010000081.1, on the reverse strand, counting down.
GGACGGACTGAACGTGGTGGTAAGCATCGTTACGGCAGACGGTGTGTCGTTATTAAATACCAATACGGCGTCTTTCCCGATTTCGGTAAATTACACGGGAATCCAGGCCGCATCGGGAACCGTTACGTTTACGTATAAGGTGAAAACGGATGCGGTGGTGGACACGAATCCCGATACCGGGGAAACCATTACATCGGAAGGTGCGGAAGTGGAGAAAACAGTGGTGCGGGAATTGCAGTTTACGCCGGAAGCATAGGGATTGAAGGTATGGGATATCTGCAGGGAAAGATTGTAAAAGGTATTGCCGGTTTTTATTATGTGCATACGGAAGAAGGCCCGGAAACATGCGGGAATGTATATGAATGTAAGGCGAAAGGGATTTTCCGGAAGGAAAACAGGAAGCCGCTCGTGGGGGACGATGTGCGTTTGGAGATATTGGACGGGGATGCGGGAACGGGGAATATCGTGGAGATGCTCCCGCGCCGCAGCGAACTGGTGCGTCCGGCGGTCGCCAATATCGATCAGGCGCTTATCGTATTCGCCATCGTGAAACCGGAACCGAATTTCAACCTGTTGGACCGGTTTCTTATCATGATGGGGCAGCAGGGGCTTACGTGTGTGATTTGTTTCAACAAACAGGACCTTGCTTCGCCGGAGGATAAGGAGCGCCTGCAGTCTGCTTATGAAGGAAGCGGCTGCCGTCTGTTGTTTACCAGCGCAGGGGAGCGGGAGGGCATGGAAGAACTCTCTGATTTGCTTGCCGGTAAGACCACGGCGGTGGCGGGTCCCAGCGGGGTGGGGAAGTCTTCGCTGATTAACTGCCTGAACCCGTCGGCGGGTATGCAGACGGGCGATATCAGCCGTAAAATCCAAAGGGGCAGACATACCACCAGGCATTCGGAGCTGATTGCGCTGCAGGAAAATACTTACATCATGGATACGCCCGGATTTACGTCCCTGGGGCTTTTTTCGATTGAAAAAGAGGAATTGCAGGATTTTTACCCGGAATTTGCCGCTTATAAAAAAAACTGCCGCTTCCGCGGCTGCGTGCATTTGAACGAACCGGATTGCGGCGTGAAGGAAGCGCTGCGGGAAGGGAAGGTCAGTCAGGTGCGGTACGGGAATTACCGGGCACTGTACCAGGAATTGCGGGATAGGCGGAAGTACTGAATTGAAGATGCAAGAAGATGCAAATAGAAATGAGTATTTGGAAGCATTAAAAGAGTTTATGGAAGAAAAGAATTCAGACAAATTAATTCCTCTTTTTGAAAAAGAACAATAGTTTTGTTTAGAGAAATGTAAGTATTTTATGTAGGATTGGAATGAATGTCCGGTTTTATTTGGGAGACAAATTGTTATGGAAAAAGAAATAGGAACAATTGAAGAATTTCTAAGATTATTAGACGTAACGGTGAATCTATGGCAGTCGAAAAAAGTGCCTTAAAAATTGTGTAGTGATTTGTGTAGTAAAAATTTATAGAAAGGCGAAAAGCCTTGTAAATCAAGGTTTTTCGGATAGGTATA
>CANTGP010000080.1 GCA_947653315.1 uncultured Lachnospiraceae bacterium | reverse complement strand
CGCACGGGGCGCGCGGCGAGTAGGGAAGATGCCTTCCCTACTCGATTGCACACGGCACCCCAAGGAAAAGTGTCAGCAAAGCTGACAGTGGGTGCGGACTGCATAAAAATGCACCGGATGGAATGGAGGAATGATTTTATGGAGCAGATTTATAAATATCCGCGTACCCGCCACCTGGAAGGATCCAGGAAACAGGAGGGGGACGAGGATTTGAAAAATGTACCGTTTGGGGAAATTAAAGGGAAATACTTGGTTTTGGAGGAAAAAGTGGACGGCGCGAACTGCGGAATCAGTTTCGGCGCGGACGGGAAGATGTACCTGCAAAGCAGGGGGCATTTCTTAAGCGGCGGATATGGGGAACGGCAGTTTGACCTGTTTAAGACGTGGGCGGGCTGCCTGGAAGAAAGGCTGCGCCGTCTGTTAAAAGACCGGTATGTTATGTACGGGGAATGGCTGTATGCAAAGCATACCGTATTTTATGATTGCTTACCCCATTATTTTATGGAATTTGATGTGTTTGATAAGAAGGAGGGGAAATTCTTCTCCACGAAAAAGCGCCGGGAGTTTTTGGCGGATGCCCCGTTTATCTGTTCCGTGCGTGTGCTGGCACAGGGGTATTTTGAACATCCGCGGGATATTGCGGAATGGATGGGGCCGAGCCTTTTCATTTCGGGGAAGCCGGAATACAGATTTTTTGCACAGTGTGAAAAAAGCGGCGTGGAGATGGAAGCGGCAGTCCGGCAGACCGACCTGACGGGAGTAATGGAAGGGATTTACATTAAGGTGGAAGACGGGGATTATGTGACCGACCGGCTGAAGTTTGTGCGTGCTTCTTTTTTAAATGCCATCCTTGATTCGGAAAGCCACTGGATGGACCGTCCCATTGTTGCGAATTGTTTGGCGGACGGGGTGAATCTTTTTGAAATACGGGAAGGAGGTGTGGACTTTGGAAGGGAATGTTTTAAGGAAAATCCGTGACGGCGGTTTTTCGTTTCCGTTGTTTGCCGGGGAATATCGGGAGCTTTCCTTATTAAAGGAAATCCCGCAGAACCCGGACTACCATGCCGAAGGGGATGTGTACCGCCATACGGAACTGGTGTGTGGGGAACTGACAAAAATGCCGGATTGGCAGTGGTTGGGTCAGGAGGAGCAGGAACTTTTATTTTTGGCGGCGGCATTCCATGACATCGGAAAAATTTCCTGTACGAAACAGGAAGACGGGAAATGGGTTTCCCCGAAACATACCATCCGCGGGGAAAAGGACTTCCGCCGGATGGCGTACCGGGAAGGCGCACGGTACGGATTGTCGTTTGGCCAAAGGGAGACGGTGGCAAAGCTCATCCGTTACCATGGGCTGCCGGTATGGTTTTGGACGAAGAAAAGACCGGATTATAATCTGTTGGAAGCGGCGGAGTGCGTGCCGCTTTGGATGCTGTTCCTGCTTTCCCTTGCGGATGTGCAGGGGAGGGTGTCGGCCTTGGAAGACGGGCTTTTCGGGCAGGTGGAGATGTTTGCGGATTATGCAAAGGAACTGGGCGTATGGGAACGGCCGTATGCGTTTCCCGGCGCTTATGCCAAATTCCGGTATTTCCAAAAAGAAAGCATGTGGCAGGGAACCGACCTGTATGACGGATTGGAATTTGACGTAATCATTATGTCAGGCTTGCCCCTGTCCGGCAAGGATACCTGGATTGGAAAAAACGGAGGGAACCTGCCCGTGGTTTCCCTGGATGATATCCGTGCGGAAATGGGCATTCCGCCAACGAAAGGTTCCGGCAGGGTTGTGCAGGAGGCGTTGGAACGCGCCAAGGTTTTCCTGCGGAAGAAAGAGCCGTTTATCTGGAACGCCACAAACATCATGCAGGAGACAAGGCGAAAACTGGTGCGGCTTTTTGACGGATATGGCGCACGGGTGCATTTGGTATATTTGGAGGCGCCTTATGGGGAACTGCTTGCACGGAACCGGAAAAGGGAACGCCATATTCCTGAGCCTGTTTTGGAGGATATGATACGGAAACTGGAAATCCCGGCGCCTTGGGAAGCGTATGAAGTGAAGTGGCTCACAACACCTTGAAGCCGGCATGGGCGTGAAAAGTAACTGACCGGTAACTATTTCCGCGGGGAAAGTGTCCCAAATATTGACATAAATTTGAACGCTTGATAGAATAAGGATATAAGTGAAAATCAATTTGCTAAACATAGGAGGAAACAGGTTATGTATCATTGCCATCTTCATTTTTATCTGATGGGGCATCCTTGCAGGGCGTTTGAGATAATAAGGGAAATGCCGCCGCTTGGGTGTTTTACGCATGAATTTTCCGAAGGTGAGAAACCGGATGATGCATTGGCGGCACAGGCAGATGTGATTTTGCTCCACTTACAGGGGATGGACGGTAAGGAAATCCTGCGGAAACTGGCTTTTGACGGGAATGGGAAAAAGGAGCTTATTCTGCTTGCGGACAGAGAACAAACGGAGGTTTTGACGGAAGAATTTTCGGACGCAAAACGATGGGAAGATATTTTGCCGGACGGAAGTATGCCTGTGGATGGCCGGCCGTTTGACATATGGACGCTGCCCATGTCGGAAGGGGAAATAAGGTTTCGGTTTTTAAGGTGGCAGAAGGAGTGTAAAAAAGATAAGGATGCTTGGCAGACGGGGCATTATTTGGAAGCGACCATTGATAACTCCCCGAACCTTATCTGGTATAAGGATAAAAACGGGATACATGAAAAAGTAAACAATAGTTTCTGTAAAACGGTAAATAAGACCAAACAGCAGGTGGAAGGCCGGGGACACGCATATATTTGGGACGTGGAGCATGACGACCCTGCCTGTATAGAATCGGAGCGGGAGGTGATGAGCAAAAAGAAAACTTTCGTATCCGAGGAAATCATCGAGACCGGGGAAGGTCTGCGGACACTTATGACTTATAAGTCCCCGTTGTATGATTTGGACGGGGATGTTATGGGAACCGTGGGTATCGCCATTGACGTGACCCAGGAGCGTGCTTATGAGCGGGAAATCATCCAAAAAAATCAAATGATGGAGACGGTCTTTACTTCCATGGACTGCGGGGTGCTTTGCCATTCTTGGGACGGAACGCGTATTTTGAGCGTCAACAGGGCGGCGCTTAAGATTTTAGGATACGCTTCCCGGGAAGAACTGGAGAAAAAAGGGTTTGACATGTTTGCCGCTTCCGTGGTGGAGGAAGACAAGGAAAGGCTGGAGGCATGTGTTGCGGAACTGGTAAAGGCAGGAGACAGCGTCAGCGTGGAGTACCGCATCCGTCATGAGGACGGGGAACTTTTACACGTGATGGGGAACATTAAGCTCCTGGAGGAAAACGGGGAACTGTTTTTCCAGCGGTTTCTGCTGGATGTCACGGCGCAGAAGATGCAGGAAAAAAAGAACCAAATGCGCCAAATGGAGCTGATTCAGGCATTGAGCATCGATTATAACCTCGTCTGCTCTTTTGACCTCAATACGGGCATGGGGATGACGGTCCGCAATGACGACGGACAGGGGAAATCGTTTATTCCTGCATTCCAAGGGAAAATTTCTTTGGAAGATAGTATGGAATATTATATCAGGGAATTTGTGCACGAGGACGACAGGGAACTGATGTGGCAGGCATTTTCCTGCGACGGAATCAGAAAGGAACTGGAAGAAAAGAAGTCTTTTTATATGAATTACCGTATGATAAAAGACGGCGAAATGAAATATTACCAAATGAAGGCAGTACGCGCCGGCGCATGGGAGGAGAACAGGGGCATTGTCCTTGGCTGTCACAGCGTGGATGAGGAAACCCGCAGTGAAATGGTAAAGAAAAGTCTGTTGGAAGACGCGCTGATGCAGGCGAACCGGGCGAGTAGGGCGAAAAGCGTCTTTTTGTCCAATATGTCCCATGATATCCGCACGCCGATGAATGCCATCGTCGGTTTTACGACGCTTGCCATTTCACATATCGACCATAGGGACCAGGTGGAGGAGTACTTAAAAAAAATTAAGACATCGGGGGACCATCTGCTTAGCCTGATTAACGATGTTTTGGATATGAGCCGCATTGAAAGCGGCAAAATCCATTTGGAGGAAAAGCTGTGCAGCCTGCCGGAAATCCTTCACGGGCTTTGCAATATTCTGCAGGCGGATATTCACGCCAAACAGTTGGAACTGCGCGTCGATACCGTGGATGTGTTTGACGAGGAGATTTACTGTGATAAACTGCGGTTAAACCAGGTGCTTTTGAATCTGGTCAGCAATTCCGTGAAATATACGGGTGCGGGGGGCATTATTAATATCCGCATTACGGAAAAGGCAGGGGCGCCTGCCGGGTATGCCAATTTTGAGTTCAACATTAAGGATAACGGCATCGGTATGAGCAAAGAGTTTGTGGAGCATATTTTTGAACCCTTTGAACGGGAAGAAAATACCACAATCAGCGGAATCCAGGGAACCGGGCTGGGAATGGCGATTACAAAGAATATTGTGGACATGATGAACGGCACCATCAGCGTGAAAAGCAAGCAGGGGGTCGGATCGGAATTTACGGTTTCCTTTACGTTCCGCCTGCATGCCGACGCAAAGGAACCCCAGGAGATACCGGAACTGAAAAACTGCAGGGCTTTGGTGGTGGACGACGATTATGATACCTGCGACAGCGTGTCCTACATGCTGCAGCAGATCGGGATGCGTGCGGAGTGGACCTTATCGGGGAAAGAGGCGGTGCTTCGCAACCATCAGGCGGTGACAAGGGAAAACAATTACCATGCCTACATCATTGACTGGCTGCTGCCGGACATGAACGGAATTGAAGTAACCAGAAGGATACGCAAGGAGATGGGGGACGAAGTTCCCGTGATTATCCTGACGGCATATGACTGGTCGGATATCGAGGAAGAAGCCAAGGAAGCCGGCGTTACGGCATTTTGCAGCAAACCGCTGTTTCTGTCCGAGTTAAGGAACTGCCTTCTTTCTATTATACATAAGGATAAAGAAGAAAAAGAGGACGGCGGCGGACAGCCGGTAAAATTCCGTGCCGGACGCATCCTGCTGGCGGAGGATGTGGAAATGAACCAGGAGATTGCGGCGGCGATTTTAGGCGATGCCGGATTTTCCGTGGAGATTGCGGAAAACGGGCAGGTTGCCGTGGATATGCTGGAGAAATCCGAACCCGGATATTACCAGTTGGTATTAATGGATATCCAAATGCCGGTTATGAACGGGTACGAGGCGGCAAAGAGGATCCGTAAATTTGCAAACCGGAAACTGGCATCCATACCCATTATCGCCATGACGGCAAACGCTTTTGAGGAGGACAAACAGGAAGCCTTGAAATGCGGAATGAACGGACATATTGCAAAGCCTATTGATGTGGATAATCTGTTCGATACGCTGGGGAGGATTCTGCGAAACGGTGCGTAGGCGTGTGGATGTGTAACGGAAAAATATTTGGAACGTGGGGTATGGCGGCTGCCATGCCCCATGTTAGGGAATACAGGATTGTTGACCCGGAAAAACAGATGGTTTCGGTTTATGATTTTGAAAAAGACATGGTGGAACAATATAATTTCGGTGTAGATGTGCCGGTTGGGATATATGATGGGTTTTCAATAAAAGTAGGGCCGTAGTTTCCGCTTAGGGATTTCGTGCAATCTAAGCGGAAATGACGGATAACCGATAGGAAAACAGGGAGGAAAAGGAATATGGGTTGGAAGAAAGGAAAGAGGGGATTGGCCTTATGGATGGCATTTTTATGCCTGACGGGGAGTTTGGCAGGATGCGGCGCAAACGGGACGGCAGATGACGTGTCAGACGGCGGAGCCGGTGCGGTGCAGGCGGAAACGGAGCATAACGGAGCGGGGGCGGCAGATACCGCGGCGCAGGATACGGAGGGAGCAACGGGAAAAGAAGATGCCGCCGAAACGGAAAATACGGGGGAAGAAGACCGGAATTGGGGGATGGATCTGCCGCAGTTAAACATGCCGGATGATAAATACCGTACCTTTTACGAGGTATTCGTGTATTCTTTTTATGACAGCGACGGAGACGGCATCGGGGACCTGAAAGGATTGACGGAGAAGCTGGATTATATTAATGACGGCGATGATGCCACGGATACGGATCTTGGGTGCAACGGGATATGGCTGATGCCGATTATGCCTTCCACGACGTACCATAAGTATGACGTGACGGATTATTACGGGATCGATGAGCAGTACGGGACCATGGAGGATTTTGACGTTTTTCTGGCGGAGTGTAAAAAAAGGGACATTCATGTGATTTTGGACTTAGTGCTGAACCATACTTCTTCCTCTCATCCATGGTTTATTGCGGCATGTGATTACCTGAAACAGTTGGGGGAAGGGCAGGAGCCGGATGCCGGGGAGTGTCCTTATGTGGAGTATTATAATTTTTCCAGGGAAAAAGGCGCGGGATACTGTGAACTGGACGGGACATGGTATTACGAAGCCCGGTTTTGGAGCGAAATGCCGGATTTAAACCTGGGAAATGAAAAGGTAAGGGCGGAAATCGGGAAAATCGTGGATTTTTGGCTGGCAAAAGGCGTGGACGGTTTCCGGCTGGATGCGGCGAAGGAGTATTATTCGGGAACGGTGGATGCCAACGTGGAAGTATTGGAATGGTTTAACGGCATGGTGAAGGAAAAGAAGGAGGACGCTTATCTTGTGGCGGAAGTATGGGCGGATATGGAGACATATGCGCGGTATTACGAAAGCGGTATCGACAGTGTTTTTAATTTTGCGTTTGCGGATTATAACGGCGTGATTGCCAATGCGGTGAAAGGTACGGCTCCCGCTTCCGGCTTTGGAAAAGCATTATGTGAATGCGAGGAGAAATTTGCTTCCTATAACGAAAATTATGTGGATGCCCCTTTTTACACAAACCATGATTTGAGCAGGAGCGCCGGATATTACGCGGGGGATGAGCCGGAACGGCAGGTGAAGATGGCGGGCGGCATGAACCTTATGATGGGCGGCTGCGTTTTTGTATACTATGGGGAGGAACTCGGCATGAAAGGTTCCGGTAAGGACGAGAATAAACGTGCGCCCATGTACTGGAGCAAGGATGCTGCGGCAGAAGGCATGTGCCGCGGACCGCAGGATATGGATGAGGTGCGGATGGTATATGACAGCCTGGAGGAACAGGAGACGGATAAAGCATCGATTTACCAATATTATAAGGATGCCATACGGCTGCGGAATACTTATCCGGAAATTGCAAGGGGGAAAACGGAATTTTTGGAGGAAAAATCCGACGACCAGGTCTGCGTGATCAAAAAAGTGTATGAAGGGTCGGAAATCCTGCTGCTTATGAATGTCTCGGACGGCGAGAAGAAAGTGGATGTAGCGGGACTTACCTTAAACGGAAAAGAAGCGGACGGGAATTGGCAGGCAGTGTGTGACGGGACGGACCGTACACAGACCGGAAGATGGATATTCTGCGGCAGGCTGCTGACCGGGGAAGAACAGGCAGTCATGGACGGGACGGAGGTAACCGTGCCGCCGTATTCGGTTCTTTTATTCCAGTAAAGCAGAGGAAAAAGGAGAAGATGGGATGTACCGGAATTATATCTTTGATTTGTACGGAACCCTGTTGGATATCCGCACGGATGAGGAACAGGAGGAACTTTGGATGGAAATGGCAATCCTTTACGGGAAAGAAGGAGCCGTTTATACGCCGGAAGCGTTAAAAACGGCATATGGGGATGCCTGCCGGAAGGAGGAAGAACGCCTGCGGGAAGAAACGGGGTTTGCGTATCCCGAAATCGAAATCGGAAAAGTTTTTTCCGGCCTGTTTTCCCAAAAAGGAGTGGAGACGGGGATGGAATTGGTTTCCGGTCTTGCCCGCCGGTTCCGGGAACGGTCGAGGGAGTACATGAGGCTTTATGAAGGAACGGAGCCGCTTTTGCGGAAATTACGGGAGGGCGGGAGACGTATTTATCTCCTGTCCAATGCCCAACGGCTGTTTACGGAGCCGGAAATCGCGGAAGCCGGAATTGGGGGGTATTTTGACGACATATTCCTTTCTTCCGATTTCGGGATAAAAAAGCCGGAAAAGGTATATATGGAAACGCTGCTGAAAAAGCACGGGCTAAAGAGGGAAGAATGCCTGATGGTCGGGAACGAAGCGGAAAGCGACCTTGCGGTGGCAAAAAAGTGCGGTGTGGACGGGCTGCTCGTTTCGGACGGGCGCTTCCCAAAGGAACCGTTTGCCCTGTAACGGCCGATCCGTTTAACGCTTCGGCCGGTTGGAAAGGGGACGGAATATGGTCATCCTCCCGGTCCAGCCGACGATGCGTACAAGAATGATTCCGGTGAAAATCCCGATGCTGTCAATGGCGACATCCCGTTTCGAGGGACCGCGGCCCGCCACAAAGGACTGATGGTATTCATCCAGTCCGGCAAAGGCGACGCAGAACAGCCCTGCCACAAGCATCAGGGAGAAACCGCGGACACGGTAGACATAGAGCGGGAATGCCACCGATACCGCCAAAATAAAGTATTCCGTAATATGGCCGAGTTTGCGGACGTAGTAATGGATCCGGTTGGCATAATGCCTGATCTGCTCGGAAGAAAAATCTTTGTCAAACAGCCGGTCGGCGGTAGTGACGATTTTCGTGCTGACCCGGTAGCTTAGCTGGCCGCTGGTGACGCCGTCCTGGGCGGACAGGCGGAAAATCATGTACATGACGAAAACGGCAGGTACAAAGGAAAGCGGCTTTAAGACGAAACGCAGTGTCTTTTTTATAAATAAAAGAAAATATTTCATGGCTCACCTCATTGTGGATTCCCGGTTTTATACCGTTACGGAATTTGTTCTTGGTTCATGTTATTGGTAGTATACACTTTTTATGGGCGGATGTAAAACGGTTCATAAAAAATTAAGTTTGTTTAGTTTGTTTCGGTGTTACTTTTTTATATTGCAACTTAACGGAAGAAGGGTTATAATAATTCTACTTGGACATGGTATACGCTTTTATGTCCGCAGGTATGGGCGGTGTGCGGGAAACCGTGATCCGGGAAAACGAAAGAATGGTTGAGGGAATGTGAATTATGGGTAAAGGAAATGAGACAAACACAAAGGGCTGGCGTTCCAATAAATGGATCCGTGCCGCAATTCCTGCATTATTGCTGCATTGCAGTATCGGTACCGTTTACTGCTGGTCAATCTTCAGTCAGGAAATTGCCGACTATATCGGCTTTTCCAAAGGCGCAACGGAATGGGCATTCAGTTTTGCCATCTTTTTTTTGGGAATGTCTGCCGCTTTTCTTGGGAATGTAGTGGAGAAGGACATACATAAGTCCTCCCTGATTGCAGCCATCTGTTTTGCATCAGGAATGGCGGGAACGGGATTTTTCATTTACTACGGCGGAACGCATCAGGGAAGTATGCTTGCCTTAATCGGTATTTATGTATGCTACGGTTTTATCATGGGTGTGGGACTTGGTACCGGTTATCTGTCCCCCGTCAAGACGCTGATGCTTTGGTTTGAGGACCGGAAAGGGCTTGCCACCGGATTGGCGGTTGCAGGTTTCGGTGCGGCAAAAGCCATTGCCAGTCCGATTATGCAGGCGATGCTGGATAATTTAGGCGAAGGCGGTATTTACAAGATGTTCCTGATATTGGCAGTCGTGTATTTTGTCATGATGTTTGTGGGACACCTGCTGTTAAAGAAACCGGACGGCTGGCATGAACCCCAGTCCAAGGAAAAAGGCAAGAGCATGATGGCAGTCATCAAGTCCAAACCCATTGCCAATTATGTGGGAATTTGGCTGATGTTCTACATCAATATTACCTGTGGTCTGGCTTTGATCTCGCAGGAGAAGATGATTGTGAAATGTATTGGCCTTGCAGGTGCGGTAGGCGTGATTTCCACGGTTTCCGCAGTCTTTAATGCAGGCGGACGCCTTGGGTTCTCTGCATGGGCGGATACCATGAAGGACAGGAATACCATTTATAAGCTGATTTTCGTCCTGTCCATTGTGTTTACCGGGATTGTCATGCTGACAGGAGGTATTAAGAACGGCAACGGAAACATGCTCCTTACGGTATTGGTGCTTTGCCTGATTTTCGTGGTAAATGCCGGATACGGCGGAGGTTTCTCCAACGTGCCGACACTTTTGTCCGACCATTACGGGATGAGCAATATCAGCGCCATTCACGGATTGACGCTGTCTGCCTGGGGCTTTGCCGGACTGACCGGAAACCAGATGGCTTCATGGATTGTGAAGACGTTCGGTGCCCCCGTGGAGATTGAACATGCGCTTTCCGATGGCTCGGTGGAAATGCTGACCGTGAACCCGACAGGATACCAGGCGGTGTTATATGCGACAATCGTGCTTTACGTATTGGCACTGGTAATCAGTTTGGTGCTGGTAAGACCTACGGATAAGGCTTTGGAAGCGAAGAAGGCAAGGAAAAAATAAGGAAAA
>CANTGP010000079.1 GCA_947653315.1 uncultured Lachnospiraceae bacterium | reverse complement strand
CAGGTTTGAACAGTCACAGGCACGGGCAACCAAAAACCCCGGGGCGGTCAAAACCATACAGGCCATCCCCCTCCCGCTATGTGCGTCCTCCCCTTTCCCCCTCCCCAGCCCTAAATTGGCGGAAAGATGCTTTTACATAATATCGTATTATGTTTACATACCGGATGAAAAGGAGGATATGGTATGGAAATTTTGGAGAGTATTCTGACAAAAAATCCCTGCTTTCAGGCAGGGAGGAAGATTAAGGTACGGGGGCTAATGCTGCACAGCGTAGGTTGTCCCCAGCCTTCGGCGGAGGTGTTTATGCGTCAGTGGAACCGTCCGGATGCGGCGAGGGCATGTGTCCATGCTTTTATTGACGGCAATACGGGGAAGGTGTACCAAACCCTGCCCTGGGACCACCGGGCATGGCATGGGGGAGGGAGTTCCAACGATACTCATATTGGGGTGGAGATGTGTGAGCCTTCCTGTTTGAAGTATACGGGGGGCGCTTCCTTTACCTGTTCCGTCAGGGATGCGGCGTTGGCTGTGGTAAAAAGGACGTATGATGCGGCGGTGGAGTTGTTTGCGTTTCTTTGCAGGGAATTCGGGCTGGATCCCCTTGCGGACGGGGTTATTGTCAGCCATAAGGAGGGGCATGAAAGGGGAATTGCTTCCGGACATGGCGATCCCGATCATCTTTGGGAGGGGCTGCAGTGCGGTTATTCCATGGACGGTTTCCGGGCGGATGTCAGTGCTGCAATGCATGGGGTGATTTCCGGCGTTGGGACGGCGAAGACGGCAGGGGAAATGAAGGTTTCGGACCGGTGTGTGGAATTGGTTGCCGGGTTTGAAGGATGCCGTTTAGAGGCTTATAAGTGTCCGGCAGGCGTGTGGACGATTGGGTACGGGCATACGGCGGGAGTGAATCCCGGGGACAGGCTGGCTTCCGAGGATGCGGCAAAGGCATTGCTGAAGGAGGATTTGAAAAAATACGGGGATTATGTGAACAATTGCTTGAAAAAGGGATTGATTACTTTCCCGTTGACCCAAAACCGTTTCGATGCCTTGACCAGTTTTTGTTATAACTGCGGAAACGGCAATCTGCAGAAGTTGGTAACGGGCAGGGATGCGGATACCGTGGCGGATAAAATGCTCCAGTACAATAAGGGCGGCGGAAAAGTCCTCGCCGGACTGGTGCGGCGCAGGGAAGAAGAAAGGGCGCTTTTTATGGGATAATGGAAATATCCCATAAGTCCGCAGGATAGGAGGTAGGAACATTGGCGGAAGACAGGGAATACCGGGAAGAAGCTGCGGGCGGCAGCGGACAGGAAGGTTATAAGGACAGTGATTTTATTCCGTTGGATGATTTGGTTTATGCGCCTTTGCATGCCCTTGCCAAATCCAACCAGCAGTTGCGTGCGCAGGTTGTGGATGCCATTAAAAGTATGGGTACCCTGCGGCAGAATGGGCAGGAAGAAACGGTGCGGTTAAATAACATGAATATTGCCTACGAACAGGTCCGTCCGGAAGGCGATGAGGGGTATAGTGTGGACAACCTCCAAATGCAGGTTCCCCTTTTGTCGATTGTTCCCATTACCAATTTGAATGTGGAAAAGGCGGAAATTGATTTCTCCACCGAAGTAATGGCGGAAAAGGGGGAAGAAGGAAACTGCCGGATTATGGCGCGTATCTGTTCCCCGGAGCAGAGGGAAAGCGATTTTCTTCCCCGCGTCAATTACCGGATGCGGATTTCTTCCCTGCCTGCGACGGAAGGTATCATGCGGCTGACGGATTTGTTCAGTTCCAACCAGATTGCCAAGAAAACGGATACCACTCCGGTGGCGATAGACGGAAATTTGGGAACCGTGGAACAGAAGGATACCTGGCAGCAGGTTTCCAAGATGAAGGCGAAAATCAAGAAGCTGAAACAGCTTTACCAAAAGATTTCGGATATGATTACGGAGCAGGAGCGGATGCAGCAAATCAGCTATGATGCCTATGAGGAAGTAACGAGGGAGTTTGACAAGGATAAATACCTGATGGCGCAGTCCAACATTGCAAACCGGATTATGGAATATCAGGAAAAGATCATGAATAAGGAAATCGAAGCAGGATTGGATAAAGATTATGAATAAAAAAAGGTTGTGGATGGGAAGAAAAAGGAAGGAAAAGGAAAGGCTGCGCAGGGAAGAACAGGAACGCATCCGGCAGAAAATATTTCTTCATGCGGAAGAATTGGCGGAGGAGATGAATTTGCGGCTTATGCTGGATTTACAGTCGGATGCGGAACTTCGGAATGCCGGCGGGGAAATGTGGGTTTGGGTGGATAGCGTAAACATTATTGGTTTGGAATTCCTGCCAAAAAGAAAAAAATCTGTTTTCAATCCGCTGCGGACACTCCGGACATTTTGGAATAAAAGAAACAAAGAAAAGACAAAAAGGAAAAGATAACAAAGAAAAAAAGGAAAAAAGAAAAAAGGAACAAAGAAAAAAGGAAAAAAGAAATAAAAGAGAAAAAAGAAAAGACAAAAAAGGACAAAGAAAAAGCAAAGAAGTAATTAGTAAGAAAGGATGAAAACAATTATGGAAATAAAAGTATGTAATGTAATGTCAGTCACGGACAGCCAAAATAAAAGGATAGGACACAAGTTTGACATCGTGGTGGAAAATGCCATGGCGGACGGAAATGCAAAAGTGGAATGGTTTGAGCGGTCGGACAGGATATACGGCGCATTAAAGAAAGAAGAAGAATGGGAAGATTTGTTTGCGAAATACGGCGATTCCGAAGATCCTACGAATCTTTTCCGGCAGGCTTACGACGTTTTGCCGGAAGAAGGGGATGGGGAGAAGGAAATCCGGTTTACCATTCATGATGAGCCGAGCATTACCGTTGGCGGTATGAGATGCAGGGAATCCGGCGATGAAAATGACAGCGATTCGCGGAGACTGGATTTTGTCATTATCATACAGCTTAAGGAAGATGATATTTATGTTGCGGCATGCAGGCAGGTAATTGTTGTGGATGACCGGGAGGAAAAAGTGACGGAAGCATACTTCCAAACCACGGGATTCGTAAAGAAGACACCGGAGGAGGTGGAAGAAATCAGAGGGGAATTATCGGCTTACCGAAATACACCTTTGACTGGAATCGTTGCGGTAAATGAATTAAAGACGGTTATGCATTCATAACAGGTTTCTGTGCAGGAAGGAGGAATTTTTATGGCAATTGCGGAACAATTTGCAGGATTACAGATGGATCAGTTAATCGGAGCCCCCTTAAGGGCGGCGGCGGACGCCAGTACCTTACTGGCCAATTCCACGGCAGACTTTATAAACCGTGTAGGATTTGACGGGGAAGGAAAAGTACAGACGGTAGCATTTGGGTACCAGAAACGCAGTGCGAACGAAGACGGAACCAGTAATTTGGATGAAATGAAAGTGGACATTCCACTGCTGGCAATCGTGCCCATTCCCAATCTTCAGGTGGATGAAGTAAATATTTTATTCGATATGGAAGTAAAACAGAGCGAACGGCAGGAATCTTCCATGGATATGGGGGCATCGATTACCGGAAGCGTTAATCTCGGTATCGTAAAAGTCAGTGTGACCGGCAGCATCAGCGCCCACCAGTCCAATACGAGAAGTTCCGATAATTCGGCAAAGTACCATGTGGACGTCCGCGCCACCAATCACGGGACACCCGAAGGGCTGGCAAGGGTACTTGACATGATGGCGGCTAACGTGGCGCCGATGTTAGTGGGAAGCAGCATTAAGGATGGTAACGGACAAAGCCTTTCCGAACAGGCGCGGCTGAAAGCGGAAAGATTAAAAGCGCTGCGCGGCGAAATCAGCCAAATGGAAAGCCGTTTGGGGGCTGCCAAAGGAGGGCTTGAAAACAGTCTGGCACAGTTAAAAAGAATCGGCAGTTCCCAGTTAAATGTTTACCAGGGAACCGTGACCAAACTGATTAACGCCATTGACCGGGATAAATTGGATAAAGAAATAAAAGAAGCCAAAACGGACGCGGAGAGGGAGGCAGCGGAGAAGAAGAAAGAGGAAAGCGATAAGCTGGTAATGGGTTACAGTCAGGCAATGGATGAAATCAACCAATGTTGGAATGTATTCCAAAACCAGGCGGGGGATTTTGTCAGGATGATTGCCGACAGCAATACGTCTCCGGACAGGGTATCGGAAATGTTTGCCCTAAAAGCATTGGACGGAAACGGAAACCTGCAGGAATACGAAAAAGGCGAAACGTATTATGCCGCCCTGCTTGGCGCACAGAAAAGTGCGGTGGATAACCAAAGAAACGTCAGTCAGATAGAGACGGAAATTTTCAACAAAAAGTCGGAATACAGCGATGCGGTGGCAGGACGTGCTCCGGCGGCATTGCCGGACGGGAAGAAAGGGGATAAACAGATAGAGGATGAGCCGGGATGAGAAAACAACCCTGGCAGATATCCGGTATATAAAATTAGTTCCCATCGGGAGCGTGAATCCCAATAATCCCCTTTCGGACCAGTCCAGGGAGGCACAGGCAGCGCTTTTAAATAAATGCCTAAGCGGCTACCCGAAAGGGGTGATTGTGGGAAAAGACATTACCGTCGGAAGGTATCTGATCGGGGAGCATGAACTGACCATGGAAAAAATCACTTATCATGTGGGTTTTACGCGAAAGCCCGTATGGGAGGAAGAAGAAAAGGAGTCTTTATGATCATTGAAATAAAGAGAAAACAGGACAAAATTGTTTTAAAGGTGTGCGGCAGGCTGGATACCTCCACGGCACCGCAGCTTGAGGAGGAATTGGAAGGGGAGATGAAGGGACGGAAGGAAGTTATCCTGGATTTCTCGGATTTGGAATACATATCTTCGGCGGGTTTAAGGGTATTGCTTTCCGCCCATAAGGCCATGAAAAAACAGAACGGAAGACTGGCAGTCCAAAACGCCAACGAGGAAGTAAGGGAAGTGTTTGTCATTACGGGTTTTTCGGAAATCATGGATTTGGAATAATACCGGGGGAAGGAATTTGAAAGAAGATATGCAGAGGTACGGGAATCAGGAATCGAAATGCAAACAGAACAATACATATGATGATATATGGAAATGTAATAGTAAATGTAATCATAAATGCAGTGGTAAATGGAAGACACAAACCGTCCTGCTCGCATGTATTGCCTTTGTTTTGGCCGGAGGTATGGGCGGAGGCATCACTTATTTCCTGACGGAACGGTGGGAAATAGCCGGAACGGGGGAGGAGGCAGGGCAAAGAGGAATCACGGGAATCACGGATAACGGCGCGGAAAAAGAATATATCCTGTATATCGGGTTAAATGACAAGGATGAATACCGGCAGTTGGTTTCCACGGAGGAAGCGGAAGAAATCATAAGCGGAATCTGTATCCGGTATGCAGGCGGTTATACCATGACAAGGGCGGAAGGCGGCTGGGTGGACCAAAAAGGAAAGCTGACCAGCGAACAGACGTTGGTTTATACCGTCCGTGGGAAAGAAGAAGATATCATAAAAATTATGGACGATATCCTTCCGGCGTTGAACCAAGATTCCGTTTTATTGGAGGAGAAAAATACCGGTTCCATGTATTACAGCGGAATACGGGAGGAAAGGGAGGGGTTCCATGACGAAAACGGAAAATAATATCCTGCTTTTTTCCATTACGCTCTGTTGGGCGGCGTCTTATATTTTTATCCGGAACCTTCCGCCGGATTTTTCCTCTTATGCGTACCTTACATTGACCTGCGGCATTGCGGCAATCATTCTGTCGGCAGCATTTGCGGGTAAATTAAAAAACCTGCGTAAAAAGACGTGGGTCCGGGGATTTTGGCTTTCCGCCATCTTAAGCGTTAATCTGCTTTTGGAAAAGAAGGGAATTTCCATGCTGGATCCGGCAAATGCCAGTTTTCTTGCGGCTTTGACCATTATTGCCGTTCCGTTGCTGCAATGGTTTTTCCATAAGAGACCTACGTTAAACCATATGGTGGGCGCCATAATTATTTTGGCGGGATTGTGTGTCGGCAGCGGATTTTCCGTAAGGGGATTTTCCGGTTTGGGAACTGCCTACATGCTGGGCGGCTGTGTCAGTTCGGCGGTATATACCATTGCCGTGGACGGATATGCCAAGGAAGAAGATCCGTTGTTAATCTGTATTGTCCAAATGATTTTTACCGCGCTTACGGGTTTCGTCCTTTGGTACAGGGAAAATCCCGATACTTTCTTCGGGCTGGAATATACAAGGGAATTGCTTTCCAATATTTTTATTTTGGCATTTTTCTCCAAGGCATATGCCTATATTGCCTTAATGTTTTCACAGAAATATACGGATGCCATAAGCGTAACCGTTATTGCTTCCACCGAACCGGTGGTAACTTTGGTTTTGTCCTTGCTTTTGCCTGCGGCTTACGGGGGCGGACAGGCTTTTCTGGCATCCTCCGCGGCAGGAGCCGTATTGATTGCATTTGGCGCGGTCGTGGCAGGGCTTTCGTTTTTGGAGGATTGGGGAAAATGAAAACGGGGAAACAGAAACAGTTTTTTATTGTTTTGGCGGTTTTTCTTATTTTGGGGATTTCGTTTAAGGTGATGGTATTGGTAGAGGGGCTGACGGAAGTAAGACCCGTTAACGCCATACCGCCGGTGGCGGGGTTGTTATGCGGACCGGTGGGCGCCTTGGCATGCGGCTTGGGGAACCTGATTGCGGATTTGGCAGGAACGTTTTCCTTAAATTCCGTGTTGGGTTTTATCGGAAATTTTATGGCGGCATGGCTGCCCTACCGGTTGTGGTACCTTTTGTCGGAGGATGCGCCGAATTTGCACAGCGGAAAAAACATTTTCCGTTACTGTTTTATCTGCCTGCTTGGCGCCATGACCGTAGCGTGGATTTTATCGTTTGGGCTTTACCTGCTGCAGGGAACGTGGCTCAGGCAGATTTATACATATGTGTTTTTTAATAATATAGGATTTTCCATCGGTTTGGGAATGCCCATACTGATTGTTCTTACTTCCGACAGTGTGGGCATACAGGGGTGTAATGCCCCGGAGAGATACCGTTTTTTGGAGAGCGGTTTTGGAAAAAGGACGGTACTGCCTGTGTATGCCGGTCTGATGATTCTGCTTTGGGTTGCGGTGGAAGTATTGGAGCGGAATCCGGAAGGGTCGCCGTGGATGCTGGCGGTATCCGTGCCTGCGGCAGCAGGGCTATTTCTGTTATCGGTTTAAAACATCTGCCATCGGGTTAGGGTCCGCCAAAGCGGATAGGGGTAAAAGAATGAAAATTTTAAAAGAAATAAATATATGTTTAATCACTGCCGTTCTGTTCTTTTTGGTTACGATGCCGTTCCGTAAGTTGTTCGGATTGGCGGGATTGACGGAAGTACGTCCGGCAAGCGCGTTTCCTACTGCGTTTGGATTATTATTTGGCGCCACGGGAGCGTTTGGGTGTGCGGCGGGCAATTTTGCGGCGGATTTGCTTTCCGGGTACCCGCTGCCGGTATGCCTGTACGGATTTCTCCCGCAATTTCTGTACGGATGGCTGCCCCATCTTCTGTGGCGGGGAAAAAGAAAACGGAAGGACGGAAAAAAGGGCGGGATATGGTTTCATAACGTGGAGGATATTAAGCGTTACATAGGGATTGTATGTTTGGATTCCGCTCTGATGGCGGTTATGCTTGGGGGAATGCTGCATTTCCTCGGACTCGGTGTGTTTTGGTCACAATCCACCCTGCTTTTGTTTTTTAATAACCTGGTGTTTTCCGTACTGCTTGGAATACCTGTTATCCTCCTGTGCAGTATGGCGGGAGGACAGGAGCGCCGTCATGTGGTGACGCTGAACGTGAGGTTTGTGCTTATTTTTTTGCTCTTAAGTATGCTTTCCGCCCTTTTCATGGGGATTGCATCCTATGCGGAAGCCGTGCATAATACGGAAGATGCGGTACAGCTTTGGAACCGGGTATATATACGGGTTTCCCTGGATTTTTTTGCCTTGTGCGGGGTTTCAATCTGTTTTTTAGGGCATTTGGAGAACAAAGTAACCATTCCTATCGAAAAACTTTCCAAAGTGGCGGTAGGATACGCGGACAGGAGGCGGAAGGGAGCCGGAGAAACAGGGGGGAAAGCCATGGAAGAAAGTATGGCGGTTTGGATGAAGGAATGCAGGGAACTGGCACGGCTGTCCGGGGAACCCGGATATTTGGCGGCGGCATTTTGGAAAATGATGCAGGATGTCGGTTATTATATCGAAAGCATGACAAGGATTACGGCGGAAAAGGAAAAAATACGGACGGAACTGACGGTGGCGGCGAGACTGCAGGCGGACATGCTGCCGGAGACGGAAGGGGCTTTTATCGACCGGAAAGAATTTTCCATTGCGGCGTTTATGATGCCGGCAAAAGGGGTGGGCGGCGATTTTTATGATTTTTTTCTGCTGGACGGGGACCGTTTGGCGCTGGTCATGGCGGATGTATCCGGCAAAGGGGTACCTGCGGCATTGTTCATGGTAGTATCCCGCACGTTAATCCGCAGCCATATCATGAGCCATATGGCGGCCGGCAATCCTTTGGAGCAGGCGGTAGGGGAAATCAATGACAGGCTTTGCGGCAATAACAAAAACGGTATGTTCGTAACCGCATGGATTGGTATTCTGACCCTTTCCACCGGGGAACTTGTTTTTGTCAATGCGGGGCATTGCCGTCCCCTGATACGGAAACGGGAAGGGGACTGTTATTATGACATGACTCTTGGCGGGCTGGTATTGGCGGGCATGGAGGGAGCGCCCTACCGTGCGTCGCGGATACACTTGGATAAGGAAGATACCATTCTGCTTTACACGGACGGCGTAACGGAAGCCACCAGTGTGCAAAAGGAATTATACGGGGAAGGGCGGTTGAAAACAGTGGCGGAAAAAGAAAATGTAAGGACACCGGAGGAATTGTTAAAGGAAATATGGGAAGACATCAGCCGTTTCCAAAAAGATACCGAACAATTCGACGATATTACGATGATAGGGCTTACCTACCATGGAACGGTATATGAGAAAAAAACCGGCATACCGGATATGGGGCATATCCGTGAATTTGCGGATTTTGTGGAAAACACGCTATTGGATAATGGAATATCCATACAGACCATCCTGAAAATACAAATGGCGGTGGATGAAATTTATTCCAATATCTGCTATTACAGCGGGGCAAAAGAAGTCACGCTTGGAATTGCGGTGGAAGACACCCCGTCAGAGGGCGGCAAGACACGGGAACGGGAAATCTGCCTGTATTTCGAGGATGACGGAATCCCTTATAATCCGCTGGAACGTCCGGATCCCGACGTGGAGGAATTACTGGAAGACAGGAAGAAAGGCGGTTTGGGTATTTATTTGGTAAAGAAGCGGATGGACTGGATCGGTTACAAATACACGGAAGGAAAAAACCATTTGATTTGCAGGAAAAAAGAGGTATCCTGCGGAAAGGAGAGCCGGAAGGATGCGGATTGCGTTGCGGAAAGAAAGGAATGAATTTGTCCGTCAGGTTGCGGAACCGGCGGTGGAGGATTGGCGGGACAGGAAAATCTGCCTGCCGTCCCTTGTCGTCGCCATAGCCGTTGAGGGGACGGATTGGGGGAAATCCATAAAAGAGGGGCAGGAAAACATATGGTTTCCGCGCAGGTATGACGGTATCCGGTATCATAAGAATGTCCGTCATGCAGTGCGTTCCCACAATAATTATCTCGCGATATGGAGGGAAGAAAACCAGGAAGGACCGAACTGGGAACATGTAATCGGGCAAAAGCATTATATTTTGGCGGTACAGTATTTGCAGGAGGCGGAATATCCTTATGCTTTATCCAAGGGGTATGAGGGGAAACTGGTGGAACTGATTGAGGGGTATGGGTTTTATGAGTTTGACGGGGAGTAGAACAATTTAGCCTGAGTGTTGTGTTTGGAGGGACGCACGGGAGGGAGTTCTTTGGGGGGCGGCGGCAGCGGGAGTACCTGTCCCGGTTTTCCGTGCACTTATTTCGGCTGGGAGTTTCTAAGCAGAATGAGTTAGGTTATCACCGGCTGCGGTCGCCCTCAAGCGGCATCCATGCCGCATCGGGCTAAACCGTGCATCCGTGCACGGTTTCCCTTAGGTTTCCGCATTCTGCTAAGAAACTTCCGCCGAAAACGAAGCACGGAAAATCCGGGACAGGTACTCCCGCTGCCGCCGCCCCCCAAAGAACTCCCTCCCGTGCTGGGTAAAAAAGAGTGACAGTATACACATTATATTTTTTATCCGGCAGAAGATAGGAGCGGAACTCCACTCACCAACTAATTAATTTTCCAGAAAAATGTAAAGAGTATACCCTCATTTCTTTTTACCCAGCATGGGAGGGATTTTTTGGTGGGGTGGTGGCAGCGGGATTGCCTGTCCCGGATTTTCCGTGCTTCGTTTTCGGCGAAAGTTTCTTAGCAGAATGCGGATACCTAAGGG
>CANTGP010000078.1 GCA_947653315.1 uncultured Lachnospiraceae bacterium | reverse complement strand
ATGCACACGGGCACCCCAAGGAAGATGCCAGCGAAGCTGGCGGGTGCCCGGCGCGTGAGTAGGGAAGATACCTTCCCTACTCGATTGCACAGCCCCGTGCAGAGGAATATGGGAGAGAGGAGAGGACAGAGAATGTTTGATGTAAAAAAGACAGTACCGCAGGCGCCGCTTTACCGGAAGGAGTTTGAACACGATAACTGCGGAATCGGAGCCTGTGTCAACATTAAAGGGAAAAAGAGCCATGAAACGGTGGAAAATGCGCTGAAAATCGTGGAGAACCTGGAACACAGGGCAGGAAAGGATGCGGAAGGGAAGACCGGTGACGGCGTGGGAATCTTAACGCAGGTGCCGCATAAATTTCTGCTGAAAGTAACGAAACCCCTCGGCATAGAGCTGGGGGCGGAGCGGGAGTACGGCGTGGGTATGTTTTTCTTCCCGCAGGATGAAATGAAAAGGAACCAGGCAAAGAAGATGTTTGAAATCATCGTGGAAAAAGAGGGGCTTGAGTTCCTTGGCTGGCGCAAGGTGGATATCGTTCCCTCCGTGCTCGGCCATAAGGCGGTGGAATGTATGCCTTATATCATGCAGGGTTACGTGAAAAAACCCGCCCATGTGGAAAAAGGGCTTGCGTTTGACCGGATGCTTTATATCGTGCGGCGTGTGTTCGAGCAGTCCGGCGATCATACGTATGTCGTTTCCCTTTCCAGCAGGACGGTGGTATATAAGGGCATGTTCCTGGTGGGGCAGTTGCGTACTTTTTTTACGGATTTGCAGGATAGGGATTACGAATCGGCCATTGCCATCGTGCATTCCCGTTTTTCCACCAATACCAATCCGAGCT
The DNA here is from genome assembly GCA_947653315.1 of uncultured Lachnospiraceae bacterium. Classification (GTDB taxonomy): domain Bacteria; phylum Bacillota; class Clostridia; order Lachnospirales; family Lachnospiraceae; genus Kineothrix. The sequence continues at coordinate 9,642 of CANTGP010000078.1, read as the reverse complement.
GGGAAAGGGCGCATCCGAACCGCTTCATCGTGCATAACGGGGAAATCAATACCATCCGGGGCAATGCGGATAAGATGCTGGCCCGGGAGGAAAACATGGAATCCGAGCACCTGCACGGACAGCTCCATAAAGTGCTTCCGGTGGTAAATGCTTCCGGCTCCGATTCCGCCATGCTGGACAATACGCTGGAATTTCTTGTTATGAGCGGTATGGACCTGCCGCTTGCGGTGATGATTACGATTCCGGAACCCTGGGCGAACAACAAGACCATGAACCAGCATAAAAAGGACTTCTACCAATATTATGCGACCATGATGGAACCTTGGGACGGTCCGGCATCCATCCTGTTCTCCGACGGCGATATGATGGGGGCAGTGCTTGACCGGAACGGTCTGCGCCCTTCCCGTTATCTGATTACCGCCGACGATCAGCTCATTCTTTCCTCGGAAGTGGGCGTACTGGACATCGATCCGACGAAAATCGTGGTAAAGGAAAGACTGCGTCCGGGAAAAATGCTGTTGGTGGATACCGTAAAGGGAAAGGTCATCGACGACGAGGAACTGAAGGAAAGATATGCCTGTGCCCAGCCTTACGGCGAATGGCTGGACAGCAATCTCGTGTCCTTAAAGGAGCTTAAGATTCCCAACGAAAGGGTACCGGAATTTTCCTATGAGGAACGGCAGCGGATGCAGAAAGCCTTCGGTTATTCCTATGAAGAATTAAAAACCACCATTCTTCCCATGGCAAAGAACGGCAGTGAAGCCATTGCGGCGATGGGCGTGGATACCCCGCTCCCGGTTTTGAGCAAGACCTACCATCCGCTGTTCCATTATTTTAAGCAGCTCTTTGCGCAGGTGACGAATCCGCCCATCGATGCCATCCGTGAGGAAGTGGTGACTTCCACTACGATTTACATCGGCACGGAAGGGAATCTGCTGGAGGAGTCCCCGAAGAATTGCAATATATTGAAAGTCAACAATCCGATTCTGACCAATACGGACATCATGAAGATTAAGAACATGAAGGCGGACGGATTTAAGGTGGGGGTAGTGCCGATTACCTATTATAAAAATACCAGTCTGGAACGTGCCATCGAAAGGCTGTTCGTGGAAGTGGACCGGGTATACCGGGAGGGTGTCAATATCCTGATTCTTTCCGACCGGGGCGTGGATGAAAACCATGTGGCGATTCCGTCCCTTTTGGCGGTATCGGCGCTAAACAGGCATTTGGTACAGACAAAAAAGAGAACCAGCGTGGCGCTGATTTTGGAATCCGGCGAACCCAGGGAAGTGCATCATTTTGCCACCCTTTTGGGGTACGGCGCCTGTGCCATCAATCCTTACCTGGCACAGGAATCCATCCGGGAACTCATTGATAACCGGATGTTGGATAAGGATTATTATGCGGCGGTGGATGATTATAATCATGCGATTTTGCACGGCATCGTGAAAATCGCCTCCAAAATGGGTATTTCCACCATCCAGTCCTATCAGGGTTCGCAGATTTTTGAAGCGATAGGCATCGATTATGGCGTGGTGAACAAATATTTTACCAATACGGTCTGCCGTGTGGGGGGCATTACGATGGAAGATATCGAAAAGCAGACGGATGCCCTGCATTCCAAGGCATTTGACCCGCTGGGTCTGGAATCCGACCTGACGCTGGACAGCCTGGGACACCACAAAATGCGCAGCGGCGCGGATGAACACCTTTATAATCCGGCGACCATCCATTTGCTGCAGGAGTCCACGAAGCGGGGCGATTATGAGATGTTTAAGCAGTATACCGCACTGGTCAATGACGAAACTTCCGTTAAGAACCTGCGGGGGCTGATGGATTTTCAGTATCCGAAGAAAAGCATTCCCATAGAGGAAGTGGAAAGCGTGGATTCCATCGTGACCCGGTTTAAGACGGGAGCCATGTCCTACGGCTCAATTTCCAAGGAAGCCCATGAGACGATGGCAATCGCTATGAACCGGCTCCATGGAAAATCCAACTCCGGCGAAGGCGGCGAGGATTTGGACAGATTGACCGTGGGGGTCGACGGCGTGGACCGCTGTTCGGCGATTAAACAGGTGGCGAGCGGACGGTTTGGGGTAACCAGCCGCTATTTGGTCAGCGCAAAGGAAATTCAGATTAAGATGGCGCAGGGGGCGAAGCCGGGGGAGGGCGGACATCTGCCCGGCGGTAAAGTATACCCGTGGATTGCCAAAACAAGACACTCCACGCCAGGCGTCGGTCTGATTTCCCCTCCGCCCCACCACGATATTTATTCCATCGAGGATTTGGCGGAATTGATTTATGATTTGAAAAATTCCAATAAGGATGCGAGGATTTCCGTGAAACTGGTGTCCGAGGCGGGCGTGGGAACCGTTGCGGCGGGTGTGGCGAAGGCGGGGGCGCAGGTCATTTTAGTCTCCGGCTACGACGGGGGCACCGGCGCCGCGCCGCGCACTTCCATCCACAATGCGGGACTTCCCTGGGAACTCGGTTTGGCGGAAACCCATCAGACTTTAATTATGAACGGATTGCGCAATAAGGTGCGCATCGAAACGGACGGGAAACTGATGAGCGGACGGGACGTGGCGGTTGCGGCGATTCTCGGTGCGGAGGAATTCGGGTTTGCCACCGCTCCCCTGGTTACCATGGGCTGTGTCATGATGCGTGTCTGCAACCTGGATACCTGTCCGGTGGGCGTGGCGACACAGAATCCGAAGCTGCGGAAGAACTTTAAGGGCAAACCGGAGTACGTGATGAATTTCATGCGGTTCATTGCGGAGGAACTGCGGGAATATATGGCAAAACTTGGCGTGCGCACCGTGGATGAGCTGGTAGGGCGCACGGATTTGCTCAAAATAAAGGAAACGCTGACGGACAGCCAAAAGAAGGTGGACTTAACCCAAATTCTTTCCAATCCTTATGAAGGAAGCCGTGAGAAGGTGACGTTTGACCAAAAACGGGTATATGATTTCCATTTGGAGAGGACACTGGATGAAAAAGTGCTGCTGCGGCAGCTTTCCGGCGCCATTGATAAAGGGACGAAAAGAAGCGTTGAAGTGGATGTGAAGAACACCGACCGGGCGTTCGGCACGATTCTCGGCTCGGAGATTACCAAGAGGCTGGGGGATGATGTGGCGGAAGATACGTACCGCGTTCTCTGCAAAGGGGCGGGCGGACAGAGTTTCGGCGCGTTTATTCCCAAGGGGCTGACCCTGGAGCTGGTGGGGGAGAGCAACGATTATTTCGGGAAAGGGTTATCCGGCGGGAAACTGATTGTTTATCCCCCGGCGGGCAGCCGGTTTAAACCGGAGGAAAATATTATCATCGGCAACGTGGCGCTTTACGGCGCTACCAGCGGCAAAGCGTTTATCAACGGTGTGGCGGGCGAGCGGTTTGCTGTGCGCAACTCCGGCGCACATGCGGTAGTGGAAGGCGTGGGCGACCACGGCTGCGAATACATGACCGGTGGGCGTGTGGTGGTTTTGGGACCTACCGGGAAGAATTTTGCGGCGGGCATGAGCGGCGGTATCGCTTATGTGCTGGACGAAAACAGGGATTTATACATCCGCCTGAATAAGGAAATGGTTTCTTCCCATGAGCTGACGAACAAGTATGATGTGCTGGAATTAAAGGAAATGATAAAGGAACATGTGGCACTGACCAATTCGGTCAAGGGAAAGGAAATCTTGGACCACTTTAAGGATTACCTGCCGAAATTCAAGAAAATCATTCCTTATGATTACGAGCGGATGCTGACAGCCATCGTGCAGATGGAGGAGAAGGGATTAAGCGCGGAACAGGCGCAGATCGAAGCATTTTATGCGAACCAGAAATAGATTCCGGGAAGGGAAAGGAGTGTAGGGAGAAATGGGAAAACCGACGGGGTTTATGGATTATAAAAGGGAAGTTTCCAAGGCGGCGGAGCCGAAGGAAAGGATTAAGGACTTTAACGAATTCCATGAGCACCTGCCGCTGGAGAAGCAGCAGATGCAGGGGGCAAGGTGCATGGAGTGCGGGGTGCCGTTCTGCCAGGCGGGCATGAATATCTGCGGGATGACTTCGGGATGCCCGCTGCATAACCTGGTGCCGGAGTGGAACGATTTGGTATATACGGGCAACTGGAAACAGGCGTATAACCGCTTAAAGAAGACGAACAGTTTCCCGGAGTTTACTTCGCGGGTCTGTCCGGCATTATGCGAGGCGGCGTGTACCTGCGGGCTGAACGGGGAGCCTGTGGCCACGAAGGAAAACGAGTATGCGATTATTGAGCATGCCTATGCGGAAGGGTACGCGGCGGCGAAGCCGCCCAAAGTCCGCACGGGAAAAAGGGTCGCGGTGGTAGGAAGCGGCCCGGCGGGCTTGGCGGTGGCGGACCAGTTGAACAAACGGGGACATTCGGTGACGGTATATGAACGCTCCGACCGAATCGGCGGTCTGTTAATGTACGGAATACCGAACATGAAGCTGGAGAAGAAGATTGTGGAACGCAAGGTGAAAATCATGGAGGAAGAAGGCGTGACCTTTCTCACCGGATTGGATGTGGGAAAGGACGTGAAGGCGGAAGCGCTGTTAAAAGAATACCATAAGGTGGTGTTAGCCTGCGGTTCCTCCAATCCCAGGGATATCCAGGCGGCAGGCAGGGATGCCAAAGGGATTTATTTTGCCGTGGATTTCCTGAAGGCGAATACGAAAAGTCTTTTGGATTCCCATTTTGAGGACGGGAAATACGTAAACGCCAAGGATAAGAACGTGGTCATCATCGGCGGGGGCGACACGGGAAACGACTGTGTGGGTACGGTCATCCGCCACGGCGCTAAATCCGTGACCCAAATCGAAATGATGCCGAAAGCGCCGGATACAAGGGCGGAGAACAATCCGTGGCCGGAGTGGCCGAAAGTATGCAAAACGGATTACGGCCAGGAGGAAGCCATCGCGGTATTCGGTCATGATCCGCGCATCTATGAGACCACGGTAAAGGAATTTGTAAAAGATAAGAACGGCAGCCTGAAAGCGGTTAAAACCGTAAAGCTGGCATGGGAAAAAGAGGAAGCCACGGGACGCATGGTGATGAAGGAAGTGGCGGGAAGCGAGCAGACGCTTCCGGCGGAAATCGTATTAATTGCGGCGGGTTTTTTGGGAACCCAAAAGTATGTGGCGGATGCCTTTAAGGTGGAATTGGACGGGAGGACAAACGTGAAAACCGTGGCGGGAGCCTATGAAACCACGGCGAAAAACGTATTTGTGGCAGGCGACATGCACAGAGGGCAGTCTTTGGTGGTATGGGCCATCCGGGAAGGCAGGGAAGCGGCGCGGGCGGTGGACGAAAGTCTGATGGGGTACAGCAATCTTATGGTGCAGTAGTGCGGGTATTTGGCGGAATAAGCGGACCGGGAGATGGTCCGCTTATTCCGTTTTGCGGTTTTGGCATAAGAGGGATGTAAACAATCCGGCGGCTTTGGACAGGGGATGTTCCCCGGACAATACGAGACAGATGCGGCGGGGCGGAAGGGTTTCCCGGAGGGAAAGCCGGAAAATTTTCCCTTCCCGCAGTTTTTGACTGGCAAAGTCAAACGGTACGAAACCGATACCGAGGTTATTTTCCGCCATGGGAGTAATCAAATCCACGGTTTCCAGTTCGATATCCGGTGCAAGAACGGCCCCGTGGGAAAGGAAGAAATGTTCCAAAAACTGCCGCGTAACGGAAGTCGGTTCCATGCAGATGAGCGGGTAAGTGCACAAATCCTGTATGGACAGGGGGGTGGAGCACAGTCCGGCATATTTGGGACCGCCAATCAGGATATCCTGGAATTCGGTGAGCGGATAAACCCGGTAAGCGTTCAGGGGTTCGGCTGCCGCGACGATGATGGCAAAATCAATCAGCCCCGTATCCAGCGCCTTTAAGGTGGCGGGGGTATTATTATTGGAAATTTTCAGTTTGATGTGGGGATAATTTTCCTTAAACTGTTTTAAATGGGGCAGGAGGTAGTGGTGCAGCGTGGTTCCGGTGGCACCGATGCGGACGGTTCCGTCGGTGAGTTTCATAAGGGCGCTTAACTCGTTTTCGGCTTCCCACAGGTGTTTGCAGGCGACGGAAACATGGCGGTAAAGCAGTTCTCCTTCGGGAGTTAAGGTTACACCCTTTTTGGAACGGCAAAACAGGGTGCAGTTTAACTCTTTTTCCATGTTGCGGATGCATTGGCTGACCGTGGGCTGGGAAAGGTAGAGGGTGCGGGCGGCGGCAGTGATGTTGCCTTGTTTGGCAACGTGGTAGAATATTTTGTAGGAATCAAAACTGACGGACATGGAGGCTCCTTTCTTCTGCGGGTGGGGATTGGACAATTACCATAGGCAGTTTCTATGGATAAAGTAATAAATATTAATTTTATTTATGTATTTAAAAGTAGTATAATACTTGGAGGCTGGGGTGTAAAGCGGGAGAGATCATTTCGTTTGGAAAGGAGTATGACGGCGGTATGGTTAAGGATTTGACGGAGGGGCCTTCAAAACGGGTGTTGTGGCAGTTTACGATTCCCATGTTTGTGAGCGTGATTTTCCAGCAGTTGTATAATATTGCGGACAGTATCATTGCAGGGCGGTTCGCGGGAGAAGACGCGTTGGCGGCGGTGGGGGCTTCCTATCCGGTTACGATGATTTTCATGGCGATTGCGGTGGGGAGTAACATCGGGTGTTCGGTGGTGATTTCCAATCTGTTTGGGGCAAAAAAATATAAGGAGATGAAAACGGCGGTGTATACGACGCTGGTTACCGCTTTTGTCCTGTCCGTGGTACTGACGGCGGCAGGGCTTTTGGGGACCGGGGGACTGATGGCGGTGATACGCACGCCGGAGAATATTTTTGCGGACGGGGCGCTTTATCTTGGGATTTATATCGGCGGATTCACGTTCTTGTTTCTGTATAATGTGGCTACCGGTATTTTTTCGGCGCTGGGGGATTCCAGGACGCCGCTTTATTTCCTGATTGCGTCTTCCATCGGAAATATTTTGCTGGATTATATTTTTGTGGCGGTTTGCGGCTGGGGGGTTGCGGGCGTGGCGTGGGCGACGTTTGCGGCGCAGGGGATTGCTTGTGTGTTGGCGCTGCTTACCATGAAAAAAAGGCTGGACGGGGTGAAAACGGAAGGTGGAAGCATGCTTTTTTCCTGGGAAATGCTGCGGAGAATCGGCCAGATTGCGGTTCCTTCCATTTTACAGCAGAGCTTTGTGTCGGTGGGAAATATTTTCATCCAGGGTTTGGTAAACAGTTACGGTTCTTCCGTGATTGCCGGGTATTCGGCGGCGGTAAAACTTAATACGTTTGCAATCACCAGTTTTACCACGCTTGGGAACGGGATTTCCAATTTTGCGGCGCAGAATTTGGGAGCCGGAAAGGGCGGAAGGGTCCGGGAAGGGTTCCGCGCGGGCATCCAAATGACCGTTATGGTGGTGGCAGTCTTCTTCGTGGCATTTTTCCTGTTCCGGGAAGGAATGGTACGGCTGTTTATGGGAGGGGAAAGCAAGATGGCGCTGTCTACGGGAATGGTTTTTTTGGGGATTGTGTCGCCTTTTTACCTGGTGATATCGGTAAAGCTGCTGGCGGACGGTGTGCTGCGCGGCGCCGGGGCGATGCGGCAGTTTATGGCTTCCACATTTACCGATTTGGTGCTGCGGGTGGTGCTGGCATTCGTGCTGTCCGGTGTATTCGGTTCCGTCGGGATATGGCTGTCCTGGCCTGTGGGATGGTGTGTGGCGGCGGTGATGTCGGTGGTGTTTTACCGGAGATTAAAACTTTAGGATTGACAGGTAGGATAGGAGGCAGATGTATATGTGGTTTTTGTTTGCAATACTGTCTGCATTGTTTGCGGCATTAACGTCCATACTGGCTAAAATCGGTATCGAAGGCGTTAATTCAAACCTTGCCACGGCAATACGGACGGTTGTGGTTGTTATTCTGTCATGGGGAATGGTATTTTTGACCAATACCCAGGGCGGATTGGCGGAGATTGGTAAAAAGAGCTGGATTTTCCTGATTCTTTCCGGACTGGCAACCGGGGCGTCATGGCTTTGCTATTACCGGGCATTGCAGATAGGGGAAGCCTCTAAGGTAGTGCCCGTCGATAAGCTGAGTGTCGTGATTACCCTTTTGCTGGCATTTTTATTCCTTCATGAGCAATTTACGGTTAAGTCGCTGGTTGGCTGTATATTGATTGGTGCGGGAACGTTGTGCATGGTTTTATGATTCCCGCGGGAAACGGGGCAAGTGTGCATGTTTGTATGCACATTTGCCCCGTTTCCGTTGTGTGCGGTGAACGCCGCCAATTTTCTGTTTTTGTTATTACAGTTTATATTACAGTTTATAGGAAACGAACAAAGCGCCTGCGTTTTGATTTGTTTCCTGCGCCGGATGCATGTTACAAAAGTTGGAGCCCTGCGTCTTTTGCCTCTTTCATGACATCTTCCGGCCAAAGGGAGCACTGGACTTCGCCGATATGTGCTTTGCGCAGGAAAAACATACAAATCCGCGACTGGCCGATGCCGCCGCCGATGGTGTAAGGAAGTTCTTCCTTAATAATGGATTGCTGGAACGGCAGGTTGGCGCGTTCCGGGCAGCCGGCTTTTTCCAACTGGGACAGCAGGGATTCTTTGTCCACGCGGATTCCCATGGAGGAAAGTTCCAGTGCGATGTCCAAAACCGGATAATAAACAACGATATCCGCGTTTAACGCCCAGTCGTCATAATCCGGCGCCCGACCGTCGTGCTTTTCACCGGATTCCAGTAAATCGCCAATCTGCATGATGCAGACGGCGCCTTTTGCCTTGCTGATGTAATATTCCCGTTCTTTCGGACTGTATTCGGGAAACATTTCTTCCAGTTCTTTTGTGGTGATGAAGAAAATATCATGGGGAAGGATTTCCTCTATGTAATCGTATTGGATGGCAAGGTACTTTTCCGTTTTGCGCAGTACCTTGTAAACGGTACGTACCACGTCCTTTAAGGTATCAAGGTTGCGATCTTCCCTGGTAATGATTTTTTCCCAGTCCCACTGGTCCACATAAATGGAATGGATATTATCCGTGTCCTCGTCCCGCCGGATGGCGCTCATGTCCGTGTAGAGTCCTTCCCCTATGGCAAAACCGTATTTCTGCAGTGCGTAGCGTTTCCATTTGGCAAGGGAATGGACGATTTCCGCCTGCGCGTCTTCCTGCTCGCGGATGCCGAACGTAACCGGACGTTCCACGCCGTTTAAGTTGTCGTTTAATCCGGAACCGGGGGTAACGAACAGAGGCGCCGATACGCGTAAAAGATTCAGCCGTTCGGCAAGCAGGTTTTGGAAGAAATCCTTGACGGTTTTGATACCGATTTGTGTGTCGTGCAGATTCAATGCCGACTTATAATCCTTGGGTATTACAAAATGATTCATGGTTGTTTTGACCTCGCTTTTGCTTAAATAGATTCATTACTATTTAAACGCTTTTTGTGGAAGAATGCAAGAGGGTACGGGAACTTTTTCACCTAATTCGCAACAGTTCCGCCTGAATGTTGTGTTGGGGGGCGGACGCCCGTGTGTGAGTTTTTTTAGTGGCCGGCAACAGCGCAACTGCCTGTCCCGGTTTTCCGTGCACTTTTTTCGGCTGGAGGTTTCTA
>CANTGP010000077.1 GCA_947653315.1 uncultured Lachnospiraceae bacterium | reverse complement strand
CAGTCAAACAGTACCCTATTAACCCCCTTCACCTCATTCACAATCCTGCTCGTCACCGTTCCCAAAACATCCCAGGGAATCCGTGCCGACTCGGCGGTCATAAAGTCGGAAGTATTCACCGCCCGCAGTGCCACGGCATAATCATACGTCCTCTCATCGCCCATGACACCCACGGAACGCATATTTGTCAGCGCCGCAAAATACTGGCCTAAATCCTTATCGAGTCCGGCTTTTGCAATCTCCTCACGGTATATCGCATCCGCATCCTGTACAATCCGTACCTTTTCCGCCGTCACTTCCCCGATAATCCGGATTCCCAAACCAGGACCGGGGAATGGCTGGCGGTAAACCAGTTTTTCCGGAATTCCAAGTTCCAAACCGGCCTTTCGCACCTCATCCTTGAACAGCAGCCGCAAAGGCTCAATAATCTCCTTAAATTCCACACAGTCCGGCAGTCCTCCCACATTGTGGTGGGATTTTATTACCGCGCTTTTGCCAAGACCGCTCTCTATCACATCCGGGTAAATCGTCCCCTGCACCAAATAGTCCACGGCTCCGATTTTTTTTGCTTCCTCCTCAAACACGCGGATGAATTCTTCTCCGATAATTTTCCGTTTCGGTTCCGGCTCCTCCACACCGGCAAGTTTGCCGTAAAAACGCTCCTGCGCGTTTACACGGATGAAATTCAGGTCGTAAGGACCGTTCGGACCGAATACTTCCTCCACCTCATCCCCTTCGTTTTTCCTAAGCAGACCGTGATCCACAAACACACAGGTCAACTGCTTACCGATTGCCTTGGCAAGCAGTACCGCCGCCACCGAGGAATCCACGCCGCCCGAAAGCGCACACAAAACCCTTCCGTTACCGACTTTTTCACGGATTGTCCGGATACTCGTTTCCACAAAGGAATCCATCCTCCAGTCGCCCTTGCAGCCGCAGATGCCGATAACAAAATTATGCAGCATCTTCATCCCTTCCTGCGTATGCATCACCTCCGGATGGAACTGCACCGCGTAAAGTCCCTTTTCCGCATTTTCCATTCCCGCCACGGGACAGACCGGCGTATGTGCCGTCACCGTAAAATCCTCCGGCGCCTGCTCGATATAATCCGTATGGCTCATCCAGCAGACTGTTTTAGGGGAAACACCCTTGAACATGGCGGAGTTGTTTTCCACATCCACTTCCGTCCTTCCATACTCGCTGACCGGGGCCGTGGCAACTTTTCCACCTAAAAGATACGCCATGATTTGTGAACCGTAACAAATGCCCAGCACCGGAACGCCCAGTTCAAATACCTCTTTTTTGCAGACCGGCGAACCCTCCGCATAGACACTGTTTGGACCGCCCGTGAAAATAATCCCTTTCGGCTTCATCTCCTTCAGCCTGTCCAATTCCATATTGTAAGGATGCACCTCACAATACACATTGCACTCCCTTACACGCCGGGCAATCAACTGGTTATACTGCCCTCCGAAATCCAATACCACAATCATTTCTTTGTCCATTTCATCCTCCGCGTTTTCCAATGCGCTTTACAGTACCATGTACCCTACATTATATCGGCTCCTTTATCCCTTGTCAAAATATTCTTTTACTTTTATGCCCGCACAGGAATCTGCCGGTTCTTTCGACGGTTTCCCGCCGCGAGGCGTTTCCGCACAGACCTGTGCGGAAATCCCGATGGTTGCAGCACGGCTCACGGGTTACCCATACCCCTACATACCCGTTTCATGCTGGTGTAAATATTTTTCCCTCGTGGCGAGCCCGCCCCTGATATGCCGTTCGGATTTATTTACGTCCAGAACCTTCCTCGCTTCCTTTGCCAATGCCGGATTAATCTGCATCAGTCTGTCCGTCACATCCTTATGTACCGTGGACTTCGAAATCCCGAACTGCTTCGCCGTTTGCCTTACCGTGGCATTATTCTCAATGATATAATTGGCAATATCAATTGCTCTTTCTTCGATGTAGTCCTTCAAAAGAAAACCCCTCAGAATACTTTTTTACATTGTATGAAGTACCCTGAAGGGTTATGACTAACTTTCCCTTATGAACTTTCCCTTACCAAATGAATCTTCCCGACAAGCGGCAGCGGCTTTTCCGACCCACGTACCGCCGACACCATCCCAAGCACCATAAAGGCGACACAAAACAATCTGGAAATTGAAACCACCATCGCCAAAATCGGTATGCCTCCCACAAACCCGTATACCAAAGACAGCAGCGCTTCCGCAAGGAACAGCACCAACCCCTGATTCACATGGAACCGCACAAACCGCACGTCCATCTTAAAAAGAATCGGCACCAGCACCCCTATGCTGAAGTATGCCAGCACCCCGTATATTTTATAAGGATTCCGCTGCATACCGGCGGTTCCGCCGCTTCCTCCCATACCGTCCGCCGCATTCCCCCGGACAGCGTTTCCGGCGCCAAAACCGGCGCTGCTTCCATGCCCCGCTTTCCTAAGGTCCACTTTTCCCGTGACCGTTCCTCCCGGTTCCGCCCCGCTTTCCATTGTACCGCTCCCGGATTCCTTACTTTCCGCTCCCGCCGGTGTCATGCAATACTTGCAAAACCTGGCTCCCTCTGCCAGCGGAGCGCCGCACTGCCTGCAAAATTTATCCGCCATAATGTCCTTCCCTTCCTTTCCTATTCTGTCCCCGTCGTCCCAATCGAGTAGGTCGCCGTGCCGGGTCCCGTCAGCTTTGCTGACACTTTTCCTTTGGGAGCCGTGTGCAATCGAGCAGGGGAGGTATCTTCCCTACTCGCCGCGCGCCCCGTGCGCCGCCTTAACGGCATATCCCCAAAAACCGGACACGGATTTTCACATTTCCGTCCGTCAATACACCCCGCGGATCCCGGAGTCTCCGTCCAACGTATTCATGTTGTAAAGCAGCAGCACATCCGTGACTCCCCCATGCTCCGCGATAAACGCCGACGGTCCTTCCTTATAGTATCTGGTATCAAACACATACACCTTTTTATAATGGTGTACCAAAAACGGCACGATGGAATTGGCATAACTGTCCTTTACCAGTACCAGTTCCCTGTCCGTTTCCGCCGTTTCGTTCGTAATCTCCACAAGCGGGTGCAGGTTATTCAGGAAAAGGGAATATTTATCCTTCTTTTCCGCATATTCCAGATTGTACAGGCTGTCCGACACTTCCCCGGTATCCTTGTATTCCACCGTCAGGCGGTCGGACGGATTGGTATAAATAACAATGGCATCCCCGTCATGCCCGTAATCCCCCGACTTGGAATACAGCGTTCCCTTAAACTCCTCCGTAACCGTCTGCGCCTCCATTTCCCCCAAAGAAACCGGCGCAAAACCCATTTCCCTGCAAAACACCCGGTAACCGACATAAGCCCCGAACGTCGTCCAGTGATGGTCTGTCCGGTAATACAGGTTTTCCCCGTTCCTGTTTTCCCGCAATGCCATCCGGCAGTCCACCGGGGGAATCCCCGTCTCCGCATACAGGTAAGCTGCCGTCTGCATTTGGTCATTCACGGGCGCATGGTTTGGCAGTTTATCCCCGTATACGCTGACCGCCGTGGGTACCAGCATAAGGTGCATTTGAACCTGCCTGCCCTGTCCGGCCGCCAGTTCCTCCACGGTATCCGCAAATTTCCTTAAAGTGCCTGCAATCCGCTCCGTGTTTTCCGGCTTGGCATATTCTTCCACGAGATACCCGTCTTCCGCCACGAAAATACCGTTAATCTTCCGTTTCCCGCAGACAAGTTCCGTCTTCGTCTTCAAACCGACCCAAAAATCCCGGAACGGAAAATGATCCGAAACATAGTCGGTCAGCCCGTCCATGTAAGCCCCTTCCCGCACCTGCCGCCAGCCGAATTTAGGGAAATCCGCCAAATAACGGTTTTCATTCTCCGAAAAATCCTTCTTCCCCATTATAAAAAATAATACGGAAAAAAATAAAACCATCCCCATTAACAGCCCTGCGGTCAGCCGTCTTAGCCAAATTTCCGCAGTAAATCCCATTCTTCCCAACTAAACCATCCTCCCTGAGGCATCTCCCGGTCACATTCCGTTCCTTCACATTCCGTTTCTTTACATTCCATTCCTTACCTTCCGTTCCTTCACATTCCATTCCTTACCTTCCATTCCTTTACATTCCGTTCCTTCCAATCCCTCCTGTCCGGCCATCCGACACCGTCACGCGCTAAAACCGGAAATACAAAAACGGATTATAAGTGTCGTTCACAAGAAAAGCCGTCGCCACAAAAAACAGCGCCACATATCCCGCGAGCGCCACACAGGAAACGGTAAGCCGGAACGGCGGACCGAAACGGCTTCCCCTGCCGGCTTTTGCCAGCCGCTCCTTCACCCACGGATACACCGGAAAAGCGAGCACGGCTCCGGCAGCAAGTACCACACCGTAATTCTTCAGGTACCAAAGGCATTCCCAGCCCCACAGCGCATTGCCCGTCCCCTTCACCATGGACTTCAGGTAGAGCCCCAACGCCCCCATATCGTCAAACACAAACACCACAAATCCCACAACCACAATGACCACCGAATAAAAATGCCGCACCGGCTTCGGCAGGGATTCCAATGCCTTCCCCCACACATATTTTTCCAATGTCAGCAGAACGCCGTAATATAATCCCCACAGCACAAAGTTCCATGACGCCCCGTGCCAAAGCCCGGTCAGGAACCATACGACAAACATGTTCCGCAAATGTTTCGGCACGCCGGCACGGTTGCCGCCAAGCGGAATGTAAATATAATCGCGGAACCATGTGGACAGGGATATGTGCCACCGCCTCCAAAAATCCGTCACCGAAACCGCATACAGCGGGTAATTAAAATTCTCCAGAAAATGAAAACCAAGCATCCATCCCATCCCGATTGCCATGTCACTGTACGCGCTGAAATCAAAATACAGTTGCAGCGTAAACGCCGCCGCCCCCAGCCATGCCGTCGCCACCGATGCCTGTCCTGCCTCCAGCAACCGTATTTCCTCCCAAAGCGCACCGATTTGGTTGGCAATCAGCACCTTTTTGAACAACCCCTGCATAAACCGCAGGACGCCTTCCTGCACTTCTTCCCATACAATTCTTCTGCCGTGCAGTTCCTCGTTTACTTTGGAATAACGGACGATGGGACCCGCCACCAACTGCGGGAACATGGATACGTAAGTCAGGTAAGTCAGGTAATTCTTTTCCTCCGGCACCTCCCCTTTATACAAATCAATACTGTAACTCATTGTCTGAAACGTAAAAAAGCTGATTCCCACCGGGAGTCCCAGCCCCAAAGGCCGGATGGAAGCGCCAAACACCCCGTTCACCGTCCCGATGAAGAAATCCGCATACTTAAAAAAAGCCAGCATGGAAAGATTGATGGCGAGGGCGCAGACAAGACATGCCTTCCGCCTGCCCGCCGATGTTCCAAACCTCGTCATCAGCCTGCCTCCGGTATAATCCACCAGTGTGGCAAACAGCATCAGCAGCAGGTATACCGGTTCCCCCCATGCGTAGAAAATCAGACTGAACACAAGCAAAACCCCGTTTTTCCACCGGTTCGCCTCCCGCTTCCCGTAAGGGACCGCATAATACAAAAGAAAGCATAACGGAAGAAAGAAAAACAAGAATGGAATGCTACTGAAAACCATGCTTTTTCCGCCCTCCTATAAACCCTTTTCCACAATCTGCAGGATGGCGTCCGCATTTTCGGAAATCACAAGGTAAACGTAATTTCCCTTGGATTTCACGGAACTTTTATCCACGATTTCAAACTGCTCCGGGAGATAATCCTGCATCTCCGACCGCTTTTCGTCCACAACCACCTGTAATGCACTGACCATTGCCTCCACATCGCCCGCGTCTTTTACTTTCATGATAGCCACCGTTTCCGCACTCGTGGCATCCTCGGACATGGCAAATACGTATCCGTCCAGTTTTTCAGGGGCAATCCCGTAATAATTCGTGATAAAATCATCCCCCATCCGTACCGGCGAAATCAGCTCCACGCCCTGCGTAATCTCCTGGTAAATTTCTTCCACGGATTTTCCACCTGCATTTTCCCCTTCCGCAGCGCGGGTATTTTCCTCATTGCCTGCAGCGTCTTCCGCCCCATTCGCCCCCGTGCCTGCCACAACGCTCTCGCTCTGCACGGCAGCCGCTTCGCCGCCTTCCCCCTGCCCGCATCCTGCCATAAGGAGCGCGGCCATGGCCGTTAATGCCACCGCTCCTTTTATTCTTATTCCGCTTCCGCGTTTTCCGTTTATTCCGTTTGTTCTCCTCATCGTAGGTATCTCCTTCCTTTTTCCGTTTACTCCGATTACCCGTTCACTTCCGCCGCTTTTCCCTGCCGTACCGACTGTCCCGCCTGTTTCTTCCGCCGTTCCCGTATCCCGCTCATTCCGCCGCAAGACCCAACTGCTCCTTTGCATAATCCCTCAGTACCGATACCCAGATGTCATAAGCCGCCGGATTCTGGTGGGCAAATTCATCGCTGCAGTATTCCGCCGCAAGGTCCCCGTTTTCATCGGCAATGGCATCCGCCACATTGACAAAACCCCAGCCGTTTTCCTCCGCCATTTCCCCCAACAGTTTATTATACTCCCGAATCGTATCATTTTCCAGCTTTCCCACTTCTTTTCCTTTCAGGATATAAGTCATACTCATGATATGGATTTCGGCATCGGGGGAACTTTCCTTTATTTTTCCAATCAATTCCCTGTATTTTTCCAGCGTTCCTTCCAATCCGGTGACATTCAGGTCATTCATGCCGAGCATGATGAACACCTTTTTACTCCCCGTCATGGCAATGGAATCCCACACATACCTCGGCTGCCCCTGGTAAACGGGATGCACGCTCTCCGCATTCCCCAAATCCCAAAGCGCATTGTTGGCGGAATAACTCCCCGCCGCCAAAAACTGCATCCTGCTCAAAAAAGTATCCTGCCGTTTCATGGCATAATTCCGGAAACCGAGCATAATCGAATCGCCGACGAAAACGGTACCGTCAAAATATTCGTCGATTTTCCGCTCCCGCTCCTGTTCCTCCGGCGTAAGCGGCGCCTCCGCGCCTTCCTCACCGCTTTCCGTTTCCGTACCGGCAGCCTGCGCCTCCCTTTCCACCAACGGCTCCGGCAGCCTGCGCTGGGAAGCGTAAACCGTCATTCCGTCCCGCATTCCCGCCACGCACCCTATCGTCATGAGCGCAGCCGTCCACAGCAATACCGCTTTTCCCTTTGTTCCTTTTTCCCTTATCATAATCCGTCCATCCTCTTTCTTAACGCTTCCTCATATTGTATGATAACATTTGTATGATAATATTTCCCTGTTACGCCTTTTTTGTAAAACGGCAGGAGGGAAAATTCCCGCACCCGTAGAACATTCCGTACCGCCCTTTGCGCAGGCACAATTCACCGCCGCAGGAAGGGCACACGAGCGCATCTTCCGCTGCAGTTTCCGCCTTTCCCGCTTTTTTCATTCTCTCCGTCCACAGCTTTCCGAGCTCCTCAAAACACTTTTGGTTCATCACACAATCGTTCAGTGCACGGTGGGCACCCTGCGTGTCAATATGAAAATATGCCGACACATCCGTCAGTTTGTGGTGGGACAACTGGGGCAGGCAGGTCCTTGCCATATACAGCGTATCGATATAATCGTTGGAAAGTTCCTTCCCCAACGCGTTCCATGCCGCATCATATGCAAAATTCATGTCAAATGTATGAATATTATGCCCCACCAGGATACGCTCACCGGTAAATTCCAGAAATCCCCGGATGGCATCCCCGATTTCCGGCGCATCCGCCACCATGCGATCCGTAATTCCGTTCACTGCCGTCGCACCTGCCGGAATATGCCGTTTCGGGTTCACCAACGTGGAATATTCCTCCACGATTTCCCCGCCAAGGACTTTTAACGCCGAAATTTCTATGATGGCATCCCGCCCTTGGTTAATGCCCGTCGTTTCCAAATCGAACACCACATAATCCGGCACATATTTGTTCAACCGCTTTCCTTTGTTCCTTACCGCCAAATCTTCTCTCTCCGTTTCCGTCTGCCTTTTTATCCGTTTACCGTCCGCAGGTCATATAAACCCTGCGGCATTCTTTTCCTGTCTTCCATGTATTGCCCCATTTTATGACGGATTTCCGCGAACTGTCCTTCCGTAACCGGATTTTCCGAACGGAAGCGCATCAGCTTATCCAAATATCCCTGTTCCTCCACCAGCTTCAGACTGGCGGGGTAAACCAGTTCGTATACAAGGGAAATATGCCCGACCACATGGTCCCCCGCCGTCTTTTTCAGACTCCGCAGCACCGCATGTTCCCCACGGAAACTCTCCATGACTTCCTCCGTCACCTGACTGCCCCGCAGGCTGGCGCTGTCCACGTTATAGATTTCCTCCAGCGGAAATTCCACATTTACCCTTAAAATATCAATTTTGTCCGCATCCCTTATCATATGGCAGAACCGCTCCGTCCTCTCCTCCAGTCCGTCGGGAATACGGTAAGCGTTGTGTGATGCCACCGCCGTCCGGATCAGGCCGTCTTCTTCCCCATCCTCCGTAAAATCCCTGATTTTTCCCTGCCCGAACAAAATCTCCGCCCCGTACCGCGCATGGTCAATGGAATCGGCATCCAAAAACGTCCCGTAATTTTTCAACTGTTCAAACCGCCCGATATCATGCAAAAGTCCCACCAGCCACGCCAAATCCACATCCTCTTTGGAAAGTCCCAAAGACAAAGCGATTTTCTCACTAAGCTCCGCCACCCGGTATGTATGTTCTATCTTCAGCCGTACCTTTTCCGTCTCCGTATGATAACCGTCCACGTATTCCCGGAACGCCCCAAGCGCCCGTTCCCTGTCTATTTTCACGGTTTTCCTTCCTCCCCGTCATCCTGTCCGGCGCTGCCCCTGCCGCCCGCAGTCCGTTTCCTTCCGTTCCTCTGCCCCGGTCCCGCCTATGTCATACCGTTCAGCTCTTGGTACAGCGACTTGGCATAACTGTCCGTCATGCCGCAGATGGAATCCGTCACCAGCAGAAGACGCAGGTAAAGTTTTTCCACCTCATCCTTATTCTTGGAATAAATCCGGTAAATCGCCTTATAATTATCCGAAACCAGCGCCATCAGCTTTTCCTGCACTTCGTTTAACTTCCGGTCCGTATCATAGTAAACCGCTGCGCCAACCAGCCTGTCCAGCAGAAAATCCATCATCGTCCCCGCCGCCAGCTCTAATTTCAGGATTGGCTTTGAAACAAAAGCATACCGGTACGCAATGTCCCCCAGCGCATCTGCCATCGGTTTCCCGCAGGTACCGTCCAAAAGCGTCTTTCCGTAGCTTCCCTCCATGATTTTCCCGTAATTTGCGGCAAACCCTTGGGTGGCACAGGCAATCAACCGGCCCTGTATCCGCACCACCCAGTTCTGCACCGCATGGTTCTCCGGCTGGGCAACCCCCCGGTCCAGCGCCTTACGCAGCCGTTCCTCCAGGGCGTCCACCATGCCGTTATATTCCTTCCTGCTTTCCGCGTCCGTCCCGCCGTCCACTTCCAGTTTCCTTCCGAACTCCTTTAGTTCCTGTACCAACTGTCCGAACGTAATACATCCTTTTTTAAAGGCATCCTCAATGTCCGCCGTCAGATAAGCGATATCGTCCGCCGCTTCCAGCACATAAGCTAACGGATGGCGCGCCCCGTCCGTCCCAAGGCTTTCCTGCAAATCGGCGAAAATATCCCGCTCCGCATAAAAATAGCCCATTTTTTTATCCTTAATATTCCCGCTCCCCTTATTGATTTCCAAAGAGGAGACCGGATATTTAATAATCGTCCCAAGCAGAGCTTTCGTCAGGTTCATTCCGTGCTCGTCCACCAGGTAATGCAGCTTCGTCACCAGCCGCAAAGCCTGCGTATTCCCCTCAAAATGATACAAATCCGCCTTCATCTGCGGAAGCAGCAGCTTATCCAGCGCATACCCCTGAAAGGAATACTCCCCCAAATGTTCCAAAAACCATTCCCGTATCACCGTTTCCCCGAAATGCCCGAAGGGGGGATTCCCGATATCATGCAAAAGTCCCGCACACTGCAGGATATCGCAGATATCCGCCTGATAGGACTCCAAAAAACCGTCGTCCCGGATTTCCTGCAGGATAATCCTGCCGATATTCTGTCCCAGCGATTTTGCAAGGGAAGACACTTCCAGCGAATGGGTCAGCCTCGTCCGCACAAAGTCGCTGCGTTCCAACGGAAACACCTGCGTCTTATCCTGCAGCCGCCGGAACGATGCGCTCCCGATGATCCGGTGGTAATCTTTTTCAAACTCCGTCCGCAGGTCCCCCGTACTTCCGCGTCCCTTATAATTCCTGATTCTGTCCCCGCACAAAAGCTGACGCCACTCCATACCGCATCCTCTCCGTTTTCATCCACTCGTCCGCTTAAGCCGCATGGCTTTCTACCCGACTATTAAGACTTTACTACGTTTCGACAAGAAATACAAGGATTTCCTTAGGAA
>CANTGP010000076.1 GCA_947653315.1 uncultured Lachnospiraceae bacterium | reverse complement strand
GCGGCAGACAGGGACACAGGGGACAGCAGGGACAAACCGGGCAGGGGATTCCGCTCTTTTCTTCTGCGTCCTCTCTCACTTACGAACATAACATTCCAGGCTAAATTATTCTTTACCCCAAAAACATCCCTTTCAGGTAATAATACAATTCCGGGTGATTCCCCCTCACATTCACGCTCAAATCCCCATTCCCCATCACCACGCCAAGCCCATACACCGCCTGGAGCAGACAAACCAAGACAAGGAGCGCCATCATCCCGCTGCGCCGCTCCGCACCGTTGCTGATTTCCCACACCGCAAACAGTACCAGCACCGATGCCAGCAACACCCCTAAAACCATATCCACCGTATACCTCTGCAAAATCCCGGCGCCCGTTACGTCCACCACGCCAAGTACCACCGGAATTACAAGGCTTACCAGCCCAAACGCATAAATCCCCTTATGTTTGAATGTCTTTTTTTCCCGGTGAAACAGCAGAAGGAACCAGGCAAGCGCATTGCAAACCAGCATTCCCCCGTATGTATATTCCGCATTCAGCCTGCCCATATATGTCCCCGAACTAATCTGTATCCCCCGCAAAAACGGGAATTCGCTGCATACCGACGGCGGCTGCAGGAAATAATGCCAAAGCCCCAGCAATGCCTGGTGCAGATGAAACCCCCTTTTCGTCATGTCATTGCTGGTCAGGCTGTAAGTCGCCCCAAAATCAAACGGGGACCCGAACCTCGCCGCATTATAATACATTATCCCCGCCGCCACAAACACATAGGGTAGGCAGATACACAGGGTATCCAAAGGATTCTTTTTCCCGAACAGTTCCCGTTTCTTTACGACTTCCTCCCAAAACAGCGGCACCGCAAGAAAGGAAAACAACAACATCTGCGGGCGGCAGCCTGCCACCAGTGCCATACAGAGGGAACCGGCCAGATATGCCAGTCTTTTCTTTTTTGTATGTGTCAGGTACTTTCCCTTCACCCACAGCCACAGCCCTGCCGCCGTAAACATATTCGCAGCCATAATCGGTGTATCGTACATATCAGGTCTCGCTATCACAAACAGGTAATTTCCGCTGCAAACCGTCAATATGCATGCCAACAGATAAAGGAAAAACGGGGTATTCACAAACCACCGCCTGACAATTTCCCGGTAAAGCGCAAAAACCGCCAGGATAAAGCCGCAATAGAAAATATAAACCGCAAGGTAATTGGGCAAATGATGCCCCGTCAGCAGATAACACGGCAGATACAGCAACAGCTCCGGCACAACACCGAAATACACATAATATTTTCCCTCAAAATAAGCATAATCTGCCTGATACGGAATCCCGTTGGCCTGCAGGTAAATCGTGTCGTAAGGGTTTTCCACCTGAAGCAGTTCCTCCGAAGGCTGCGCCGTCAGGTAAAAATGCCCCTCCGCCATGGCTTGTGCCAATTCCTGATACTGCCTGTGGTGCGGCCAAGGTGCCGTAATACAGACCGGGTTCACATGGGCAAGCTGCCATGCCATTCCGGCCAACAGCAAAAGAACCGCCACGGTGACCGCTTTCTGTTTCCTTGAACCGATCCAACGCACCGCTTCCATACTTCCCTTCCCGACGCAACGCGCATAATGCACCAGACAAAGCACGGCCCAAACCGCCGCCAGCCTGTCAAAACGGAAGAAAAAAGGAATCCGCACGTTGGCCGCCAAACCCGCCTCCACCATACATCCCGCCGGAAGCGTAAACCGTACCGACAATTCCGACACGTTTCCCGCCGGATATACTTTCGTATAATGGGTATGCACAAGCCCCGGCACCAATACCTGTTCCGGCAGGGAATAACTGTAATAATTCCCCTCATCCGACAGACTCACCGTATAAGGAACCGTATCCGGCTGCAAATCCGGTTCCGGGAACCGCAAATCCAACCTTAGATTATGCAAATCCGCATCCAAACCCGTGACATACAGCGACAGCACGCCTTCGTCCACCATATAAACCGGCAGGCCGTCTTCCCCACTGCCGGTATTGGTCCCGCCTTCCACGCGGATATCCCCAAGCTCCGCCGCTTCCCGGTCAAAGCGGCTCTCCCATGCCTGAAAATTAAACAAAAACAGTTCCGCCGCCGCGGCCGCGGCTAACAGCCAAAGCCATGCTTCCCACCGCTTCCTTTCCCCGGAAATTATTTTCCCATGCAGATTTTTTATCTTCCTTATCATTATCATCTCATTCTCCTCCATATACGCGCCGCCTTACCATGCGGCGTGTCTCCTGCGCACCCTTTTTCAGCAAAAAAGGAACAGCGATTCCCGCCGCCACATACACCCAGCGGAATGCATTCATCCCTGCCGGAACATAAACATACCCGGCATCCCCGAAAAAGGCGGCGGCATCAAAATCCCGGCACCATGGCGAAAACATGTATACTCCGTACAAAATCCCTTTCACCAGCAGAAATCCAAGCATATGATGCATCATCACCGCATAGGTGTTGCTCCCCAGCCAGTCCACCCCGGCACACTTTCCCAAAAAAGGCGCCAGTATTTTCGACACCCTGAGCCAAAACGCAATGCCCGTCACTGCCGTCAGATAAGGCACTGCCGGACCGTTGGCAAAACTCGTACACCATACCACGCTGTATGCCAGCCCCCGGCAGGAATACACAATCACAAGCTGCAAAACCAAGAGCACACCGAAATAAATTCCGTCGGGAAGCGTATCCCGTTTTTCCAGTTTCTTTTTATAAAAATATCCCATTTGGTAACAAGGCATCATAAACAGAATCCTGCCCGGAAATTTATAATACCCCCACACATGCCCGCCGATGGCAAGCCACACGGTAAACATGCCCGCCAAAAGACAGGCCGAAAGAATCAGCCATTCCTTGTTCCAGCGCAGCCATCCCAGCGCTTTGCGCATGAAAACGTTCAAAACCTCCACTACAAACAGTGCCGGGACAAACCAGGACGGAAAATTCCACCCAAACTGGTGTCCGCCCAAAAACGGCTCCACAAACAGCTCCCAAAAGCCTATGTTCCTGCCTTCCGTAAAGCCCAAACCATGGAGTACCGTGGCAAACAGCCCGTAAAACAAATTCCATATAAAATAAGGCGCCAAAAGCCGGTATGCCTTTCTGCAAAGATAAGCGCCCGTCTCCCTCTCTGCCGTTTCCTCATAAAAATATCCGGAAATAAAAAGGAAAACCGTCACATGGAAAGAATAATAGGGAAAAAGACCCCCCATATCCAGGATATGAAAATCCGCGTGCCCTGCCACCACCAACAGTATGGCGAACGCAGATAAAACGCGGAATACCGTGTTTATCTGTTTGTCCGGCGATGCTGCCCCCATAAGAACCTCCAAAAATAATTTCTTATTTTTTCCTTAAATTTTTTCTTATGAAGCAATTATACAAAAAAAATACGGATTATGCTATAATGAATTAATTTATGACAAAATTTGCAAAAAGAAAATTGGAACCAAAGTGGAAACACAATAAAAATACAAAAAATTACCATTGAAATGCAATAAAAATACAATAGAAATACAGTAAAAATACAATAAAAATGCAATGAAAACACAATGGAAACATAATGAAAACGAAACGGAAATACACTGAAAGCAGAAAGGACCCCACCCAATGTACCGAAATACCATCCCCCAAAAAATCCCCCCGGACAAACAAGAAACGAAACTGCATTTTGCCGTTATTTCCATGCTTTTTGCTTTCTGTCTCTTTACGACGCTGATGCAAGGAATTCCCGTCCTCGCCGCCACACCGCGGGGAGTTCTGACAGGCGGCTGTCTTTTCCTCTTTTTTTTCACGTTTGCCGCCCTGCTGTTGCTCCGCTCCGCCCGGCGTCTTACGGAGGAACATGTGGTATTTTTCCTTCTTTTTTGGGGAATGCTGTTCCACTGTCTCTATGTCCTGCTTTCCGGTCTGTATGACAGGCAGCATGACGAAGGGCTATATACCGGCATTGCCTCAAGCCAGGTAAACCCCGGACATATCGGCTATACCGAATACATCTATAAATTCCGCAAACTGCCGGACTTAAATCCCTACCTGCTTTTTTCCTATTACCATCCGCCCCTCCATTATGTGCTGTCAGGGCTTTGGCTGATCCTGCTGACCGGTCTTGGCATGCCGGAGAACCTGGCATTTGAAAACCTGCAGGTGCTTCCCCTGTTTTATTCCGGTGTTTTCATGCTGCTTTCTTACCGCATCCTGAAGCGGACGGGCGCCAAAGGGAACGGTCTGTATACCGGTCTTGTGCTGACTGCCGCCCATCCGGCCCTGACCATCCTGTCGGGCAGCATCAACAACGACATGCTTTCCACGGTCCTGTTGGCATGCGCCATCCTCGCCACCCTCCGGTGGATGCAGGACAAATCGCTGCCAAACCTGCTTTTCATTGCCCTTTCCATCGGGCTTGGCATGTTATGCAAAATCAACACCGCTATCATTGCCCTCCCCGTGGGGCTTATGTTCCTGCTCGATTTTGCCGGAACGGTACGCACGGGAAATTCCGGGGATATCCTCCGCGCCCTGCGCCGCTACCTCCTTTTCGGCATCACTGCCGGAAGCACCGGTCTTTGCTGGATTGTACGCAACCTCGTCCGTTTCCATGAAAAACCGGGGATTTCCTCTGCCACGCCGGATTCCGTCATGTATACGGGTAACTACGGGATATGGGAAAGAATCGGGCTGCCCGCCTTCTCCGACTGGCATTTTTCCTTTCCGTTCCATGCCCTAAGCGGAGACGCCAACCACAACACATGGGTCATCCTGTTCCAAACATCCCTGTTTACGGAAGAATACCCTGCCGCGCTTACGGGACTGCCCCTGTTTCTTTGCCGGGCCGCTTATGTGCTGGCCATATTTTCCGCCGTCTCCTCCGCCCTGCTCTTTTCCGCTTCCCAATACCGCAAATGGAAAAACGGGGCAAAAGCGGAAGCCGTCTTCCTTTCCGCCGGTTATCTCGCTTTCCTGCTCAGTTTTGCCCTGTTTACCTTAAAATACCCTTATACATGCAGCAGCGACTTCCGCTATATCGCCGTCTGCCTGATTTACATTGCCATCGGGCTTTCGGACAGTGCAAGGCTGTATCCCGACCGTTCCTTCCCTGGCACATGCTCCCGCGTCATCCGTGGCTGCGTATGCGCCACGGTAATACTCATGACCGTGGTATACCTCACTTGGAAGCAATGGTAACGAACTGCCCCTGGGAAATTATCCCTAAGAACACGCTTTGGTTCCCACGCTAGTTCTTCACCTGTCTCCCGTCCTCATTCATATGATATTTTTCCGTATAAATCAATTGGGAGACCGGAACGATTTCATACCCCTGTTTTTCCAAACCACGGATCAGGGAATCCAACGCATCCGCCATGTATTTTGCCCCGCTGTGACAGCGGATGATGCTGCCGTTTCCGAGATTCTCATTCTCCAGCACGTTTTCCAGGATGGCATCCACCCCGTAATCTTTCCAGTCCCGGCTGTCCACGTCCCACATAACCGAAGAATACCCGCATTCCCGCGCATTCGATATCACTTTATTATCATATTCTCCATAAGGCGGACGGAACAGCGTCATATCGTATCCCGTTAGTTCCTGTACCCGCGTATGGGCTTTTTGTATTTCTTCCAAACATTCGGAAGAAGCCAGCCCGGACATGTTTTTGTAGCTATCGCCCTCATTCCCCATATCATGGCCTGCCGCAAGGATGGCTTTCACGTCTTCCGGGTATTTCTCCACCCATCCTCCTGTCAGAAAAAAAGTCGCATGAACACCATGGCGTTCCAATATTCCCAAAATGCGCCCCATGTCCGCGTTTCCCCCTGCGGTATCAAAAGTAAGCGCCACCTGCTTTTTATCCGTTTTCACGCAGTATATCGGCATTTCCTGCCCGTTTACGCTGCTGCTGACCGTAATGGAGCCCGGCAGGGCCGTCATTGCCCCCCGCACGATTGCCAGCGCCGCAATGGCGAACAGCATCGCCCACACACCTTTTGCCAACAGTACGCCCCTGTAATCTTCCTGTGACTGTCCTTCCGCCCTCCTTGGTACCATCCGCTCCAAAACATGACTGAAATATTGCTTCATACAAAAAACACCGCCATATACTGCTTGTTATTCCAGTATATGACAGACTGCTTTTCCCATATGCAGCGGAAGAACTTTACACCCTCCCATACCCTTGCTATAATGAAATTATCTTTTAACAGCAGCACACGGAAAACGGAAAGCAGGTGATAATATGCCAAACGGACTTGAAATTGCCAAAACTGCCATAGACGATTTTAAGGAAATACAGGAATATATGTTTTTGGCAAAGGAAGAAAATGCGCAGAAAACGTATGCCAAGTTAAAAAAGAAATATTTTTCGCTAAAAGCGCTCCTAAACGTGGCAGGCGTGGATTTAACGGATATTGATGAAATCAAGGAATAAAAAAAACGGTTTTGCAGCCGATTCATCATATACCGGATTGGCTGCAAAATCATTTTTCCGCACTTTTCCGCCGTCACAACGTATTCCCATATGATTCAAATATCCTTTTCACCACATCATAAGCCAGTTTCCTGCGGCGGTATTCATCCACAATCCCTTTATTGTTCATGGTACGGGGACGCGTACCGAACCATTCCTCACTAATCCGTACATCGCAAAACTGCCAAATATATACCCCGCAGCAGTCCCCGTATTCCAATACCGCCCGCAACTGCTCCTCCAGGGTCTTCGCCTGATATTCCTCCGTCCATTTGGACTGGTACGGATTGCGGTAGCCGTATATGCCGCCCGCCCCGATTTCCGTAATCAGGAACGGCTTCCCGCTCCCTTCCGTCTCCTCCTGCACCCACCGGTACAAATCGTCCAAATATTCGGCTGCGGGCGTATCATGGTACCATTTCGGGTAAATATTATAAGATACCACATCCGGCAGCCCGAAACAGAGATCCGTTTTAAACTTGCAGCTTGCAAAAGAACGGGGCCTTGTCCGGTCCAGTTCCCGCAGCAAATCCAACTGCTTCGCGTAACATTCTTTTCCGTATTCCGTTTCGCTGGCGCATTCGTTCAGGATGCCCCATATGTAAATACAGGGATGGTTATAATGCGTGGAAACCATTTCCCGTATAACCTGCTCCGCCTGCGGTTCAAAATGCGGGTTTTGCATGTCTTCCAAACTCAGTCCCCTTGCGTGGTTCTCCTCCCATACCAAAATACCCGTTTCATCACATAAATCCAAAAAAACCTCATCGTTCGGATAGTGCGCCGTCCGCACGGAATTCGCCCCCAAATGCCTGATACTTTCCAAATCCGCCGCCATGGCGGCATAAGGCAAGGCACATCCAAACTGCGGATGGTCCTCATGACGGCAGAACCCCTTGATGCGGATGGGTTTTCCGTTAAGCATAATCCGCTTTCCCTCCGTGCTTACCACCCGGAATCCGAACCGATCCGCCAAATCGTCCACGGCTTTCCCTTCCTGCGTCAAAACGGCATGAATCCGATAGAGACTCGGATGTTCCATGCTCCACTCCTCCACGTCCGCAAAAGTCAGGCTCCCCGTCAGTTCCTTCGTCTCCAAGGGTGCAAATTCCACATTCTTCCACAATAGCGTACCGCTGCCGGATTCCATGCTTGCGTCCGGCCCGGATTCCGCCAAAAATCCTGCGCCCGAATCCCTGCCAATAACAGCCGACACCGTACCGGTAAGCGCCCTGTCCGCCGTATTTTCCACTGCCAGCGATACTCCGGCACTCCATACGCCGTTTTCCAATACCGGCGTAACGTGCACCCAACGGATATACAAATCCCCTATCCGTTCCATCACTACCGGTCTGCTGATACCGCCGTAAGACATATAATCATTGGGAATATGCAATGCGCTCTCCGCACTGAAACGGTTATCCGCCTTTATTTCCAGCGTATGTTCTCCTTCCGGCAGCCCGCGCACCACGGCGTCAAACACCGTATAAGCATTATAATGCCTTGCAATTTCCCTGCCGTCCAGGAAAACCGCCGCCGTATGGCTGACCCCTTTAAACTCAAAGCGCAGGTTTCCCCCGCCTTGAAACACAGTCCGGTAAATCCCTTCTCCCCTGTAATTACCGAAATCGGGATAATTTTCCCAACAACCCGGTGTCGGCACACGGTAAATCCTTCCCGCATATTCCCCCTGGCACGGCGTAAACTCCCAAAGCCGTCCCGTCAGCTCCCGCTGAATCCTGACTTTATGCGTATCAAATGTACGAACCATAGCATTTCCCCATTTCCCGCCGTCTGTCCGGACTGCCTCATCCTCCGGCCATACAGACTACCGCTTCCTGCACACAATTCCTACCAATAGCTCCACGATCTTTTCCATGTCTTCCACGCAGGCATATTCAAACCTGCCGTGAAAATTCTGTCCGCCGGTACAGAGGTTGGGACAGGGAAGCCCCATAAAGGACAATCTGGCACCGTCCGTCCCGCCCCTTATGGGCACCACATGCGGCTCTATCCCCAATTCCTTCATGACATCCAGGGCATCTTCCACCAAATGCATGTGCTGTCCGATAATTTCCTTCATGTTATAGTAAGAATCCTTCATTTCCACCGCAAACGTTCCCTCACCGTATTTCCCGTTTAAAAATTCCGCCGCTTTTTGGAAACGCTCTTTTTTCCGTTCAAATTTCACCCGGTCATGGTCACGGATGATGTATTCCATCTCCGTCCGCTCCACATCCCCCTTGATGGCATCCAAGTGGTAAAAACCTTCGTAACCGCACGTATACATAGGATTTTCCGCCACCGGGAGCAGGGAATGGAACTCCTGTGCCAACAGGATGGCATTTACCATTTTCCCCTTTGCTTCCCCCGGATGGACGCTGCGCCCGTTTACCGTTACTTTCGCGCCCGCCGCGTTGAAATTCTCATACTCCAGGCTCCCCAGCCGGTCCCCGTCCACGGTATAAGCATAATCCGCACCAAACAAATCCACATCGAAATAATCCGCACCGGCGCCGATTTCCTCATCCGGCGTAAAGCCGATACGTATCTTCCCATGGGGAATCTCCGGATGGGTCAGGAGGTATTCCGCCATTTCCATGATTTCCGCCACGCCCGCCTTGTCATCCGCGCCTAAAAGTGTGGTGCCGTCCGTCACAATCAGGCTTTTTCCCTCATAAGACGCCAGTTCGGGAAAATCACTGACTTTCATCACAATATTTTTTTCCCGGTTTAATACAATATCCCCGCCGTCGTAATGCTCCACAATCCGGGGCTTTACATTCTTACCCGTTACCGCAGGCGATGTATCCATATGGGCAATCAAACCCACTACCGGAGCCTGCTCCCGGCCGCAGGATGCCGGAACCGTTGCATAAAGGTAACAGTGCTCTTGATCGTATACCAGTTCTTTTGCCCCCATCTCCCCAAGCTGCCCGTAAAGCAGCTTTGCCAGTTCGTGCTGTGCCGGGGTGGAAGGGGTCGTACCGCTTTCCGCCGAAGACTGCGTATCCATTTTTACGTATTCCAAAAATTTCTCTATTACTTTCATCGCCTGACCACCGCCCTTACTGCCTTGCATGGGACTTTAAGGTATCCGCCAACTCTTTAATATTCCTCAATATCTTCACGCATTCTTCCATTTTATCCACCGCATCGGAAGCCGTTTTCACGCTCTCCTCGGAAGCCGCCGCCACTTCTTCACTGGTGGCGGAAAGATGGGAAATGCTGTTGGAAATCACGCCCGTCGCCCGCAAAATATCCGCAACCGTTTTATCCGTATGACGGATGCTGCGGGTCAGTTCCGATACCTCGCGGTCAATGCTCTCGAATTTCTGTTTCGCCGTTTCTATCATTTCCGTCTGACGGTTAATATATTCCACGGAATTGTCCAAACTGTCGGAAGCGCTTTTCGCATCGCCGATTAATTCCGCAATAATGCCGGTAATCCGGTTCGTTGCCTCCTTGGTCTGCTCGGAAAGCTGGCGGATTTCCTCGGCCACCACCGCAAATCCCCTGCCCGCTTCCCCTGCCCGCGCCGCTTCAATGGACGCATTGAGCGCCAAAAGGTTCGTCTGCGAGGAAATACTCAGGATATCGCCCGTAATATTCTCCACTTCATCCACGCGGGCGGTCAGCCGTGCCGTAGCCTCCACGGTCTGCCTGCTGGCAGCTTCCACACCCTCCGCCTGTTCTTTCAGTTCACGCACCAGTTCCGCGCCCTCCGCCACGTTGAGGGACGTATTCTTCGCCGCTTCCTCCACCTTGGACGTATCTTTCTCCACTTCGTCGGAACTTTCCTGGATGGATGTGCACATCTGCGCCTGGTCCTGGATTGCCTGCGCGGTGCTTTCCGTGCTGTCCGCAATATTGCTCATGGCAAAATTATTGGTTTCAATGCATTCCCTAAGCTGCTTTAACATCTCGCTGGCAGTGACAAAATTACTGCTGATTTCATCCGCGGTCGCCACCATCCGTTTCGCAGCCTCCTCCTGTTCTGCCGCTGCCTGCCGGATA
>CANTGP010000075.1 GCA_947653315.1 uncultured Lachnospiraceae bacterium | reverse complement strand
AGAAAAGAAACCGCGCCTGCTCTGCTCTAAATCTTCGCGAAATTCTTCTGCCTCCACGAGCCGTTTGGAGACGCAGAAAACCACGTTTAAGACACTCCAGTCCGCCAATGAGGATATCGATGTGACGGAGGTTACGGTCCAGCTTACCAGTATGGATAATTCCTATAATTCGGCGCTGATGGCAACCGGTAAGATTTTGAAAAATTCTTTGATGAATTATATTTAAGGAGACAATCATGACGATTACGACAAAGGTTTTTGGGGAAATCACGATTGATGAGGATAAAATCATTCATTTTCCTGCGGGAATTATCGGCTTTCCGGAGCTGACGGAATTTGCCATGCTGCATGACGAGGATGCGGGGCTTGTATCCGTCCATTGGCTGCAGTCCGTACAGGAACCGGGGTTTGCCATGCCGGTCATCGATCCGCTGCTGGTTAAGGAAGATTATAATCCGGAAGTGGATGATGAATTGTTAAAGCCCCTTGGGGATTTGCAGCAGGAGGATGTGCTGGTGCTCGTAACGCTTACGGTACCGCAGGACCTTACGAAAATGACGGTGAATTTAAAGGGACCGGTCATCATTAACAGCAGGAACAGAATAGCGTGTCAGTCCATCATAGACGGGGAGGAATATAAGGTGAAGTTCCCTATTTATGATATCCTGCAGGCGCGGAAAGCGGGTGAATAGATGTTAGCCTTGTCCAGAAGGAAGAATGAAGCACTGATTATTAACAACAATGTGGAGATTACCATACTTGAAATCAAGGGCGAACAGGTGAAAATCGGCATTACGGCGCCGAAAGACGTTCCGGTTTACCGCAAGGAAGTATACGCACAGATACAGGATGCGAATAAGGAAGCGGTGGAAACGGACGGCATGGAGGCTTTGAAGAAGTTACTTGGCGGAAAGCAGCAATAGCGTAAGGATATACGGGCAGGAGACCTTTGCCGGATAACGGCATCGGTCCTGCCCGTTTGTAATTTGATAATGTTTTGGCGGGAAAGCCTAAATTTTTGTAAAATTTATCCGATATATTTACTAGACGTGAATAAATGGGTTTCTTTCAAGTATCATGTAACAAAACATAACATAACAATATCACACGGAGGTGATTACCATGGCATTAGAAGCAATAGGAAGCATCATGTCAGTCCAAAACCAAACGATACAGAAAGCGGTCGAACCGAAGCCGGCAGTGGAAAACACGGAAGTTTCTTCTCCCGAACAGGTGGCAAATGTGGATGCGACGACAATATCCGTTGCGAAAGCGGATAATAAGGACGGTAAGGACAGTCAGGGCGGACAGAACGGGCAAAACCAGGGGATGGATAAAAGCGCGGCACAGCAGACCCGTGAAGCCGGTCAGAACTCCAACGAGAAGATTAAAAAAGCGGTGGAGAAGCTGAATCAGAACATGCCCCATTCGGAAGCCGTTTTCGGTATCCATGACGATACGAACAGGGTAACCATTAAGATTGTCGACAAGGACACGAAAGAAGTCATTAAGGAATTCCCGCCGGAAGCAACCTTGGACATGATTGCAAGGGTATGGGAATTGGCAGGTATTCTTGTGGACGAGAAATTATAGGATGATAAGTATTAGATTGTATTGCAGTGAATTTTAAATAGTAAGGGAAAAGACAGGAGGAAAAGAATATGCCGATTAGGATTACTGGTATGAATTCCGGTTTGGATACGGAAGCCATTATTACGGAATTGGTGAAAGCCCAAAAAACGAAAACAGAAAAGACGCAGAAGCAGCAGACTTCCCTGGAATGGAAACAGGACGCATGGAAAGAGCTGAATTCCAAGATTTATAAATTGTTCAACACGACATTAAACAATATGCGTTTCCAGGCGGATTACAGCAAGAAAACGACGGACGTGGCGGATTCTTCCATTGCCAGTGTCATTACGGGAAGCAATACCATCCACGCGACCCAGAATTTGGAAGTAACGCAGTTGGCAACCACCGGCTACATGACCGGAAGCCAGTTGAGCGACAGCGTGAAAAAGGATACCAAGCTGACATCCTTAACCGATATTGCGGCAGGCAGTAAGATTAAGATGACTACCGGCGGGGAAACAAAGGAAATTGAAATTACGGACAGCATGACGGTGGAAGGCTTTGTCAGCAAGTTAAAAGAAGCCGGACTGGAAGCAAGTTTTGATGAGAAAAACGGCAGATTCCATATATCTTCCAAAAAGACCGGTGTTAAGAACGATTTTACCATTGAGGGAGACGGTCTTGACGGCGCTAAGGCATTGGAAGCATTGGGGCTGGGAAGCACGGCAACGAAAGAAGCCGCTAAAAATGCAAAGGTTACATTGAACGGAATTGAGTATGAAAGCGATTCCAATTCCATAGAAGTCAACGGTTTGACGATTACGGCGAAGAATGTCGGAAAGACGACGTTGACCACAAGGCAGGATACCGACGGTATTTACAATATCATTAAGAATTTCTTCAAGGAATACA
Source organism: uncultured Lachnospiraceae bacterium (assembly GCA_947653315.1). Classification (GTDB taxonomy): domain Bacteria; phylum Bacillota; class Clostridia; order Lachnospirales; family Lachnospiraceae; genus Kineothrix. The sequence continues at coordinate 8,028 of CANTGP010000075.1, read as the reverse complement.
ACGGCTTAATCAGTGAAATGGATAAGCTGTATGACGCGCCTTCCGCGAAGGGGTATGATCCTCTGACCGAGGACGAAAAGAAGGAAATGTCGGAATCCGCAGTGGATAAGTGGGAGTCGAAGATTAAAGATTCCATCCTGCGCAGGGATTCCAATCTGTCCACGATAGCTTCCGCCATGAAGAACGTTCTGCTCCAGGGAGCAACGGTGAACGGAAAACAGATGTACTTGAATGATTTCGGTATCGAGACGCTGGGATATTTTACATCGGGTGAAAACGAGAAAAATGTTTACCATATTAACGGGGACGAGGATGACAGCGCGGTAAGCAATAAGGAAAATGCGTTAAAGGCAGCGATAGCATCCGATCCGGATACCGTAATTGCTTTCTTTGCAAATCTGTCACAGAATTTGTATACGGAACTGGATAAGCAGTCCAGGGGCGTAGAGGGCGTAAGGAGTTATGGTTCTTTCTATGACGATAAGAAGATGAAGGAAGACTATGACAACTACACCACGAAGATTAAGGAACAGGAAAAGAAACTTGCAGCGATGGAAGACCGCTGGTATAAAAAATTCTCTGCGATGGAGACCGCGTTGGCAAAGATGCAGTCCAATCAGAGTGCGGTAACTTCTTTATTAGGAGGTTGACAATAAAATGGCGCTACCAAAGGGTTTTGAACAGTACAATAAAAATAAGGTGATGACGGCATCTCCGGCGGAACTGACGCTTATGCTTTACGAGGGGGCGATTAAGTTTTGTAATATAGCCATTGTGGGAGTGGAACACCATGACTTGGAGAAGACCCATAATAATATTGTAAAGGCAGAAAACATCATCCGTTACCTGCGGGAAACACTGGATATGAAGTATGCGGTGGCACAGGATTTTGAGAATATTTATGTGTATCTGGACAGACGCTTGGCAGAGGCCAACATGAAGAAAGATAAGGAGATCCTTGAGGAAGTATGCGAGCATCTCCGTTCGGTGAGGGATACATGGAAAGAGGTAATGCGTCAAAGCAGATAAATGCCGACGGATATCAAACATGGATGGAATGGAAAGGAACGGTATGATCGAGAACTATCTTCAGGTCTTGGAAGAAAGCCTGCACAAAAAAATGGATGTGCTGAACGGAATCGAGGAAGCTAACCGCCGGCAGGAGCAGATTTTAAAGGAACAGCCCGTGTCGGAAGATGATTTTGATAAAAGCATAGACGAAAAAGGCGTATTCATCGATGAACTGAATAAGCTGGACGAAGGCTTTGAAACGCTGTACGGGAACATTAAGGAACAGCTTTTGGAGGGCAGGGAGAAATACAAGGAGCAGATTGCATCCCTGCAAAAGTTGATTACACAGGTAACGGAAAAAAGTGTTTCCATACAGGCACAGGAAGCGAGAAACAAGGTGCTTGCCGAAAAGTTCTTTGCGGACAGGAAGCAGGAGTTGGGGAATGGCAGGAGAAGTTCCAAGGCAGCGTTTGATTATTACCGCAATATGAATCAGTCACATGTGGTAATGCCTCAGTTCATGGACAGGAAAAAATAAGGATTTTTAAGGGGTCGGAATCATCCGGCTCCTTTTTTTGCACATGGACACCCATAAACATACCGGCAGGAACCGGAAAATTGCGGGGACGGTTGAAAAAAAACGACAATGATGGTAAAGTATTATAGACGGAAGCAGGAATATAACGAATATGGGTCTTTGAGGTTTTTCTTTTTATGAGCGAGAAAAGAATGAGATTTTTAAATACACATGTGGATAACCTGACAATGGAGGAAGCCGTGGAGGAAGCGAAGCGGCTGGTTTTGGAGCGCCGGAACAGTTATGTGGTGACGCCCAATGTGGATCATATTGTCAAGATTGAGCATGACCGGTTATTCCGGGAGATTTATGACGGTGCCGATTTGGTGCTGACCGACGGTAAGCCGTTAATTTGGATGTCGAGGCTGATGGGGATGCCGATAAAGGAAAAAATTTCCGGATCGGATTACTTCCCGGAAGTCTGCAAAATGGCGGCGAAGGAAGGGTTTTCCGTGTTCCTTTTGGGGGCGGCGGAGGGCGTGGCTAAAAAAGCCGCCATTAATCTGATGAAGAAATACAGGAACCTGAAAATTGCCGGGGTGTATTCCCCCAGTTATACATTTGAAAATGATGCGGAGGAGATTTCCTATATCATTAAGAAAATCAACCGGACGAAACCGGATATTCTCTGTATCGGTTTGGGTACCCCGAAACAGGAAAAATTTTATTACCGGTATAAGGACATGCTGAATGTGCCGTTGACTCTCCATATCGGTGCAACCATTGATTTCGAGGCGGGTGTGGTAAAGCGTGCGCCCAAGTGGATCAGTTATGTGGGACTGGAATGGTTTTACCGTCTCGTAAAAGAACCGAGAAGGCTTTACCGGCGCTATCTTTTGGACGACGTGGAAATTTTCCCCATTTTTTTAAAGTACCGGAAGCAGATGAAAATTGCGGAGCCTACAAGCTGCAATATTTTAGGCGTGGATATCGCGGTTACGAACATGAAATCGGTGGTACACTTTTTAACGAAGAATTTGGAGAGACTGCGGGGGGAGTATGTCTGTGTGTCCAATGTGCATACTACGGTTATGGCGTATAACGACCCTTCTTACCGTGAGGTACAGAACAGTGCGGTGATTGCGGTACCGGACGGTAAACCCTTGTCGCTAATCTGCCGCCTGCGTGGATACCGGACGGCGCAGCGCGTGGCGGGGCCGGATTTGATGCCTGAGATTTTGCGGGTTTCCGAACAGGAAGGCTATACCCATTATTTTTACGGCAGTACGGAACAGACATTGGAAGCGTTGGAACGGAATATACGGAGGAAATATCCCGGTTTAAAAATCGTGGGCGTGTATTCCCCGCCTTTCCGTAAACTGACGGAGGAAGAAGACGGGGAAATCATCGCGCGGATTAATGCGGCAAAACCGGATTTCCTTTGGGTGGGTCTTGGCGCGCCCAAGCAGGAACGCTGGATGTATGAGCACCGTGGGAAAATCAAAGCGGTGATGCTTGGCGTCGGCGCGGCATTTGATTTCCATGCCGGGACGGCGAAGCGTGCGCCGAAATGGATGCAGGAATTATATTTGGAATGGCTGTACCGGTTAATCCAGGATCCAAGGAGACTGCTGCGGCGTTATGTTAACTCCAATGCACAGTTTATATGGCTGATCCTGACGGGGCATTGAGTGCGCCGCGCATTGGGATAAAGGAGATACGGGATGAAGGAGATACGGAATGAAGAAACTGTTTGGAGAGATGCTCCATTTCGGAATCATAGGCGTTTTCAATACGATACTGGGATTTGTCCTGAATATGGTATTTTATAATATGCTGCACTGGAATTTTTGGGTGGCGACCGGCACTTCCTATACGATTGGCAGCATTTTTTCCTATTTTGCCAATAAAAAGCTGACCTTTAAGGTGGAAGAAAACAGTTGGAAATCGGTGGCGCGTTTTGCGGGAAATATTTTGGTTTGTTATCTGCTGGCGTATGGAATTGCCAAACCGGCGGTGGCAGCCGTAATGGCGGGCTATTCCCCCATGCTTTCGGCGAAAACAGGCATAGCGGCAAAAACCATAGAGGAAAACGTGGCAATTTTGTTTGGTATGGGATTGTTTATCGTATTTAATTTTCTAGGGCAGAAATTTTTCGTCTTTCATAAAAAGGCAAGCGCGGATGGAGTTGAATAATGAAAAAAGTGAAATATCTTGTGCTGGGTGCGGGACCGGCAGGGCTGGCTTTTGCCAGCCGCTTAAAACAGAACGGGGAGAATTCTTTTCTCGTGCTGGAAAAAGAAAAGGAAGCGGGCGGATTATGCCGCAGCAGGGAAGTGGACGGCGCGCCGCTGGATATCGGCGGCGGGCATTTTTTGGATGTGCGCCGGCCGGCGGTAACGGAATTTCTGTTCGGGTTCCTGCCGGAAGCGGAGTGGGACAGTTATGAAAGGGATTCCAAGATTGCCTTTGACGGTGGGTATATTGACCACCCGTTTGAAGCGAACATTTGGCAGATGGGACGGGAGAAGCAGAAGGAATATCTGGATTCCATCGCGGAAGCGGGCTGCAATAAAGGCATGGAGATGCCGCAGGATTTCGTGGCGTGGATTGACTGGAAACTGGGCAAGAAGATTGCGGAGGATTATATGCTTCCGTACAACGAGAAAATGTTCGGAGCCAATTTAAACCGGCTCGGTACGTACTGGCTGGAAAAACTCCCCAGTGTTTCATACAGGGAAACGAAATTGAGCTGTGAAAATAAAAGACCTTACGGCAGCCAGCCCGGACATGCCCGGTTCTATTATCCGAAAAAGTACGGGTACGGCGAGGTATGGCTGCGGATGCAGGGAAAGCTGGAAGCGGAAGGGAAGATACATTTGGGCGTATCCGCAAAGAGAATGGCATTTCTTCCGGACGGCGGGAAACGGGTGGAGTGTGACGACGGTTCCGTATACGGGGCGGAACGGGTGATTACCACGGTTCCCTGGGCGGAATGGGATGCGGTGGATGGTATGCCGGAAGAACTGTGGGAGGAAAAGGGACGGCTCTGCCACAGTTCCACTCAGATTGAGTATGTCCCGGAAACTTTGGATACAAAGGCGCACTGGATTTATTATCCGCAGAGGGACATTTCCTACCACCGCATTTTGGTACGCCATAATTTCTGTCCGGATTCCAAAGGCTACTGGACGGAGACGAATAAAGAACGGGTGGAACCGGAAAACGGGCGGTTCCGTTACATGAACGAATATGCGTATCCTTTAAACACGGTGGACAAGCCGCAGATTATGGGAAAACTGCTTGGCTGGGCGAGGGAGAACGGAATTTTCGGGCTTGGCAGATGGGGGGAGCACGAACATTACAATTCGGATTTGGTAGTGGAACGTGCGCTGGCACTGGCGGACGGGCTGACGGCCTCCGGGAGCGGGAACGTTTAAAGATGCCGGAATAGAAACGGTACGGGATTGGAAGAAAAAGCGGAGGAAAGAAAGGATACCCAAATATGGCGGGAGGAAAAACGCAGGAGAGGAAGAAGATGAAAGCGGATTTGCGCACAAGGTTTGATATGAGGGAGGAGAAAAACAGGAGGGTGTTTTTCTTCGGTTTGGTGGCAGTTTCCTTTCTGCTGATTTTAATTTATAATGCATTTACACCGATGATGACGGACGATTTGACCTACAAGGAAAACGTGCTGCGGGCAAAATCCCTGGGGGATCTCATTCATCAGGAGGCATACCAGTACAAGACATGGACCGGGCGGAGTGTGAACCATATGATTCTTCGTCTATTCCTGACGGGGGATAAATGGTTCTTTAATATCTGCAACAGTCTTGCCTTTACGTTATTAACCCTGTTTATGTACGGGAATGTGGAGCATAAGAAAAAGTACGATATATTTGTTTATTTGCTCATGAACCTGCTTCTTTGGGTTTTCGGGGTTTCTTTTGAACAGACCGTGCTTTGGCAGACCGGCGCCTGCAATTACCTGTGGGGGAGTACGATTATCATGGGGTATCTGACGGCGTTCCGCTTTTGCATGAAAAACGATTACGACGGCATATACCAGACGGCGCCCGCCATAGGGCTTTTGCTCCTCGGACTTTTGGCCGGCTGGTGCAATGAAAATACTTCTGGCGGCTGCATCCTGTTTGTGTGTATCGGCATCGCTTTCTATGTATGGAAAAACCGGCGGGTGCGGATATGGATGGTCAGCGCGCTTGCGGGTAATCTGATGGGATTCCTGTTTATGGTGCTTGCACCGGGCAATGCAAACCGGATGCAGTATATGGAAGAAGAACATACGGGGCTCTTTGCCCTTGTCTCCAGGTGGCAGAAATGCAATTTGGCAATCAGGGACCATTTCTTTGTGTTAATCGGGATTGCGGTGGTGGCATTTATTTTGGTACGGCTGCAGAAGGCAAAATGGGAAAAGAGCAGGAATATGCTGATATATTTTTTTGTTTTTGCCGCAACCTGCTATGCGCTGGTGCTTGCGCCGGAGCCGATGGGAAGGGCGTATTTCGGGGCGGGAATTTTCCTGACGGTCAGTTGCGTGCAGGGAATCGTGGATGTGTCGGATATGGATTTGTATTTAAAGGCATTAAAATACAGCGCCGTGTCCCTTTTGACGCTGTATTTCCTGTTTGATTATATGGACTGCGGGGCGGACCTGATGCGGATTTACCGGGAGAGCATGGAGCGGTTTGCCTATATCGAGGAACAGAAAGCGGCGGGCAGTACGGACATTACCATACCGCTGCTGCGTCCCGCATTTCAAAATAAGTACAGCGATGCCTATAACTCGGATTTGAGCCCGGAAGACAGCGGTTACTGGGTGAATGTGGCATATGCCACTTATTTCCATGTGGACAGCATATCCGCCCTTCCGAGGGAGGAATGGGAAGACATGCTGCAGCGGGAAAACCGGCAAACGGAATAGTATCGGAAGGGTATCGGAACAGCATTAAAACAGTATTAAAACATAATTAAAACAGGATATGAAACAGCCGGTAAACGGAAGTAAAAAACACAGGGGCGTCAGGCAGTAAAGTAGCCTGGAATTTCTGCAGGCTTCCGAGCCAAATGCCCATGCAGAGGAACAGACAGGGATGTCTGCGGACGGCGGTACTTAAGGATTCCAGTGCCGACCATGCCGCGGCATCCTTTTTTGCCGCAAGGAAGACAACCTGAAGGACCTGTACCGTAAGGAAGGCGCCGAACCAGCGTCCCCAGTCAATGGTGAGGGCAAATGCCGGGAGAAACAAAAGCAGGCTTAGCAGGATGGGGAGATGGCGGGTGCATAATGTTTTTCCCCTAAAAGGACATGCCTGTCCGTTTTGCGCATCCGTATGTATGGGAGCTGCCGACGCCCGAAGGAGTTTTTGCCAAAACCATCCGTAAAGCAATGCCAGGGGAGAGAGCAGCAGCAGGGTAACGATGCCGTAGCGGATGCGTTCGCCCAATTGGTTTGTGACCAGTTCCCGCACGGAATCCGCGAAACCGGAAAAATATTCAAAGCGGAGCGCCGATTCGTTCAGGGGCAGGTCGGTACGCGCCGCAAGGATGGAAACCAGTTCTTCGCAGGAACCCGGACGGATACGGGAAAAGAACTGGAAATACAGAAAAACCGCGCCCAGTATTCCCATACAGGAAAAAGCCCAAATCCGCTGTTTCCAATTTTCCGCCGTGAGCAGGTACATAGCGGCAAGCAGTGGAAAAAACGTAAAAAGGTATCCCTGATGAATGGCGAGACAAACCATACCGCACAGGGTAAAAACGGCAAAGCGGACAGGAACCGCGCGTACATGGAGAAAAACAATTCCTGCAATCAAAGTCACGAGAAACAGATATAAATCAAAGCGCCCCATATTTTCCGCACTCCACAGATAAGCGGGGGAACCGGGGGAGAGCAGCCAAAAGGCAATGAGCGCCAGCATTCCCGTTTCACAGGGCGTATTTTCCAAAAGCCGCAGCACGGAAGCCAAAACATGGGAAAGGAGTGCAAGCAGGACAAGGGTGGAAAGGACGCAAAAGGCGTAGGCGGAAGACGCCGGAAGGAAATCCGGGTAAAACAGACGCAGGAAAGACCCTACGAACAGTCTGGAATCCACTCCCAGCGAATAATCCATGGCATACCATGCGCTGTTCCAGCCGTGCAGTTGGCCGGGAAGCGAACATAGGAAGGTGGCAGTAAGCAGGAGAAAAAGAAGGGGAGCGCGGTAGGATTGACGGAGTTTCGTTTTTACTTGGTTTACATTCATTTGGATAGTACCTCTTTGGTTTTTTTGTGTGTAGGAATAAATCCGATATGTGTTAGTGTATGACATTTTGGGGAAAGATGCAAGGGGGATGTAACTGGGAGGGGACGCGGATGTGAGGAAAGAAATGCCCTGCCCGGTTTCTGTCTGCCATCCTGTGCTTCCCCTGCAGGAAGATGTTCAAACCTGACGGAAAAACAGATGCTTACTTTAGTAAACAGCAGGCTTCAAGCAGGGCAG
>CANTGP010000074.1 GCA_947653315.1 uncultured Lachnospiraceae bacterium | reverse complement strand
AGCAATTCGTATACTTTGATGGTAGATTCAAATACGCATTTTGCGTTCTGGATGTATGCTTCGGAATCGTAAACGTCTTCCGGACGGATACCAAACGTTACTTTCTTTCCAGCGTAACCGCCGTCAATCAGCTTCTTGGATTTTGCCGGAGGAAGCGGGATGCTGCTGCCAGCCACTTTCAGGCTTGCGGTATTGCCGCTTACTTCTACTTCCGCATCTAAGAAGTTCATTTGGGGAGAGCCCATAAATCCTGCCACAAACAGGTTTTGCGGTTTTTCATACAGATTTTGCGGGGTATCTACCTGCTGAACAACGCCGTCCTTCATAACAACGATTCTCGTACCAAGCGTCATAGCCTCTGTCTGGTCATGTGTTACGTAAATAATGGTAGTACCAAGTCTCTGGTGTAATTTTGCAATCTCAATACGCATCTGCACACGGAGTTTTGCATCCAAGTTGGAAAGAGGTTCGTCCATAAGGAATACCTTAGGATTACGCACGATTGCACGGCCCATGGCAACACGCTGTCTCTGACCACCGGAAAGAGCCTTCGGCTTACGGTCAAGGAGCGGGGTCAGGTCAAGGATTTTCGCTGCTTCCTTTACCATTTTGTCGATTTCATCCTTCGGAACTTTCCTCAATTTCAAACCAAATGCCATGTTATCATATACGGACATATGAGGATACAAAGCGTAGTTCTGGAATACCATTGCAATATCCCTGTCCTTAGGCTCTACATCGTTTACGACCCTGTCACCGATTTTCAGTTCACCGGAAGAAATGTCTTCCAAACCGGCAATCATACGGAGTGTTGTAGACTTACCACATCCTGAAGGTCCTACGAAGATGATGAATTCCTGGTCTGCGATTTCCAGGTTGAAATCTTTTACTGCTTCGAATCCGTTCGGATATACTTTGCAGACATTTTTTAACGATAAACTTGCCATTTTACTTTGCCTCCTGATTTTATTGTGATTATTTTATTTTTCCGAATCCCCGTTGGGGGATTTCATTAACTGAATTCAGTATACCGAATTTCGTATTTTTTGGCTATACCAACATTCCACAAAGATTTAACGGTACATTGTAGAAATTGCTTACAATACTTATACTTTTTTCACCGAAGTGTCAATATGTACAATAATTCAACCATTTCCTGTACATATTGTACAAGGCACTATTGTTCATGGACACGGCTCTCCGCTTCCACCCTTTTTAAGCCTTCGCTCTTGCTGCTCTCGTCCCCATAAAACGCAAGCTGGCTCTTGCCACGCTTCTTAGCCACATACAGGGCAGTATCCGCCGCTTTGTACAGCGTCTCGAAATCTTTTCCGTCCCTCGGGAACACCGCGACACCGATACTTGCGGTAGCCGCATACTTCACATACTCACCGGCCTGGAAATCCTTAAAGAAATCGCCGAGTTTTGCCGCTTCCTTTTCCAACGCGGCATCGCTTAAATTCTTTAGGAAAATGGTGAACTCATCGCCGCCGGTACGACCGATAATATCCGACGCGCGGAATATGGAGCCGATGGAATGCCCAAGGGTCCTTAATACTTCATCACCGAAGGCATGTCCCAGCGTATCGTTGATTTTCTTAAAATTATCGATATCCAGCACGAACAAAAGTCCCTGTTCCTCCGGATGTTCTTCCATGTATTCCTTGATTTTACGTTCCGTCGCCAGCTTATTGTTCAGGCTCGTCAGCAGGTCCGTATCCGCTTTTTCCTCCAGCTTACGGCTTTCCTGCCCGCTTTTAATCTTATTTATGATATTCATGACCATCACAAGTCCGAAAAATACAAGGATAGCCGCCACAAGCTGGTAAATCATGTTCTTCGTGTTCCGCCATTCCCTGGTCCTGACATCGTCCACATAACTTTGGTTGACCCCGACCACCATGGACCAGTCGTTAATTCCCACCGGGGCATAAACGCACGTCCGGTTTTCCCCTCCGACTTTCGCCTGGAAACTCCCGGTAATCTTGCTTTCCATGCGTACCATGGTCCTTGCCACGGCTTCCTTATAAGCCGCCACGTCCTTTAACCCGCTCCAAATGTTATCTTCTGACAAAAAACCTGTTTCGGCGCCCGCTTTCTCAATGACGCTCCCGTCCGGTTCCACAATGGCATAAAACGTCCCTCCGCCATACCTTATTCCGTCAAATAACTGGCACAGCGTTTCCACGGGATAATACATCAGCAGTTTGTCCCCGTCCGGTTCACCGTCCACGGAAACAATGGCAATAATTGCCCTTTTGCCCGTTTCCAGCCCGTCATTCCCTACACTTATGTACCGCACCGCCACATTTTCGGTATTATCCCTCTCAAGATCCCTTACCGCTTTCTCAATTTGGGAAAAATACGGCATTTGCGTTATCTCCACCCGCGTACCGTCATGAAGAAGCCCTTCCTCCCCGCGGGGATAGTACACCACTTCATAGGCGGCGGTGTTCAGGCAAAGCGCTTCCGCCATTTCCACCATAAATCTCTTATTGGAACTGATGTAGCCTTTCATCAGGTACCCGATGGGTTTCCCTGCATCCGACATCTTCACCAGTTCGTTGTTCACCCTCATCGCATACTCCTTGGCGTCATCCACCAGCGTCGCATTCACGTCATCCGCCACTGACCTGCTGCTTTTCACGGAAAAGTTGATTAACATCGCTATCACTATGATAATCAGCAGGCAGGTGGGCACAAACCACTGCATGACTGCCGCCTTAGTCCTCGCTTTTTTCACCCGCGTATCCCCCATCTTCTTTGGTATCCGTTCCCGTCGTCCCCACCGCTTCCATATCAATACTGAATTCATCCGTCAACGGTTCCTCCGGCGGCTCGAATTTACGGAAAGTGGCGCTGTAAAGCATCGCCGAAAGGTAAGCCGGTACCGAAAAACCAAACATCAGCACCAAAGGAAATGCCCGCGGGACATAATACATCAAAACCACCGGCGCCACATGGGCAGCCAGGATCAGTACCGTCCTGGGAAAACTTAATAACGCCATAAAAAGCGCATTCTTAAACGTGTTAAACACCGTGTTCGTAAATCTCGCCAGCACCGCAAACACATAACAGGCAACCATATACGCCGTCATAAAAAGCGCCAGCAGTACAACGATTAACGCTTTCGGGAATTCGATGGAAGAATGGTTAAATATCACCCAGTCGCCAAGGAAAATACACGCAAACACCAAAATCACCAGCCAGATAATGGTCGCCTGTTTAAAATTTTCCTTAAAGGATTTAAAGAAGCCCCTCGCTATGTACCCTTCCTCATTCCGCACCATTTTTAACAGCACATAATGCATCCCGGTAAATCCTGCCCCTGCCGTTATAACCGGAATACAGCATAACAGCATAAGGAAATTCAATATCATTAAGTCCGCCACCCTCGTCAGCGCACGCATAAAAGGGCTGTCAATGTCAAAAATCTTACTCATGTTTTCCCGTCACTTTCTTTCCGTTTTTCTCACTTTTTTACGGGCATCGCCCGGTTATATCAGCAGTTCCATGGGCGTATACCTTATTCCAGCGGATTCCTGTTCCGCCTGGAGGTCGCGGAACCCCAGACGGTGGTAAAACCCCACGCCGTAAGGGGAAGCATTCACCGTCACCCTCCGTATTCCCAGCTCGTCCTTCAGATAACCGCACAAACGCATCATCAATGCCCTTCCGATTCCGCGTTTGTGGTATGCGGCATCCACAAACAGAAGCGACACATGGCAGTTTGACCTCACCGTGATCATTCCCGCCATGCGCTTACCGTCCAATGCCACAAACATTTGGTATGCCCCCATGATAAACATGCGGTGCAGTGTATTGTCCGTAATAAAATCCTCAAAACTCCTTACACCCTCCGGCGCATAATCCTCTGACTCAAACTGGAGAAATGTCCTCCATGCCAGCGCCATGGCATCCTCCCATTCATCCTCATATGCCATGCGGACCTCATACGGAAACTCCTTTTCCATCATCTTCCTTACCCCTTCACCCGATAACCACCATAATTATAACGAATTTTTGCGGTTTTTACAAGAAAATCCATACAACTTTTATATCCGGGTGTAAAAATACGGTTACGGCAGGCTACATCACCGCCTCTATCCCCACGCGGTTCACAAGCGGCAGACCGTTTTCCAGCGCATACGCGTTTTCCAGTGTTTCCGTGGCAATGGCCTGCATCGCTTCCGAAGTAAAGAATCCCATATGGGAAGTAATCAACACATTCGGGAACGTCACAAGACGCGCAAGATTTTCGTCCTGTATGATTTCACCGGAACGGTCTTCATAAAAAATCCCTTCTTCTTCCTCATATACGTCCAACCCAACGCCGCCAAATTTTTTCTGTAAAAGTCCGTCAATCAACGCATCCGTGTCAATCAACGCGCCCCTGGACGTATTGACCAGATAAACGCCCTGTTTCATCATGGCAATGGTATCTTTATTGATAATGTGCTCCGTTTCGGAAGTCAGCGGACAGTGCAGGGAAATCACATCCGATTTGCGCATCAGCTCCTCCACGGACACATATTCGGCTTCCAGTCCTTTTGCCGGATAGGGGTCATATGCCAACACCTGCATTTGGAAACCGTTCAGAATCCGTATCATCGCCTGACCGATTTTACCGGTGCCCACTACCCCTGCCACCTTATGGTTCAAATCGTTCCCCATCAGCCCGTTCAGGCTCATGTTAAAATCCCTCGTGCGGTTATAGGCACGGTTGGTATGCCGGTTCACCGTAAGAAGCAGCGACATGGCAAATTCCGCCACTGCCTCAGGCGAATAGCTCGGCACGCGCAAAATCACGATTTTATCCTCCGCCGCCTTCACATCCACATGGTTAAAACCGGCGCTCCTTAATAAAATCGCCTTTACTTTCATCTCGTAAAGCTGTTCCACCATTTTGGCATTTACATAATCATTGACGAAAATACAGATGGCATCATAACCCTTTGCCAAAAAAACCGTCTCCTCGTTGCAGGGCAGTTCGATAAACCGTATTTCAAATCCGTAATCCTTCGCCATCGGTTCAAACCATATTTTGTCGTATGGCTTCGTCCCGTAAAACGCAATCTTCATAATTCCAAAACCTCCCTTTTTCCTGTTTTACATTCCTGCACTGCCGGGAAACGGTAGCAAAATATCTCTACGGTTCCCTGGCCGCACAAAGACGTATGCATGTACCCACATAGCATCTGCAAAAACAAGACCGATTATACATCCCCGTTTCCGGTCACGGAAAAACAATCCTTACCCGAAAATACTGTTCCAAAAATCCTTCGCCGTTTTCTTAATGCCCTGCCAAAAACCGTCCGCCGCCTCGGACACCGCATTTCCCACCGCTTCGCTGATGGCTTCATCGGCATGGTTCACGATATCCGCACCGTATTTATTATAAAGTTTCTCCGCCTGGCTTAACAGGTATTCGCTGTCTAATCCCATGCTTTTTAATTTGTTCATCAAATCAAGGATAAGCCGTACCTCATCCTCCGACAGCGTCACGCCGAATTTTTCCTGGCCTTCCTGAATCGCCGTGCGGATGTCCGCATCCGAATCCAATTCCCCTTTCGCCACTTTTTCCTTCAGCCATGCCATAAGCTGCTCGATTTCCTCGCTTCCGACATTGGCATTCTTTGCCGCTTCTGCCAGCTCGCCCGTGGTAATCAGTTCGTTGAGCGCGTTGGACAGGGAAGCGTCGGAAATCGTCGTTCCCTCCATCTTCTCATACGCCTTCACGGCTCCGATTAACGCCGCCGTCCCCGAAATCTGTGTCGGCGCAACCACGGTAACTTCCGTATCCTGTATTCCGGCGGTCAGCAGCGCATTGCGGTACATTCCCGTAGTACAGTAATTAATGTTTTTCGTTGTCACATACACGCCGCTGCCTGCCGCCCCTTTCCTTAATATTACGCTGGATAGGGACTTGCTGCCAATCACCGACGGGCTCAAATAAGCATCCAGATATTGGTGTTCCTGCTCATTGGTCACGGTAACCACCTCATATCCGGCAAGCTGTTCCCTCGTAATACCCATCAGCCCAAGCACCGTATCCTTCTGCTGCTCCGTCAGGTCCGCCCCAAGCGCCACTACCACCTTGCCGTCTTCCGGCAGAATGCTCTGCGCATGGACTTCCATGCCAAACAATCCTGCCGCCATGCACAGGATTGCCGCCAAAAACCATAATTTTTTCATAATAGCACCTCACTCCACTATAACACCGACATCATCCATCCGTAAATGTCCGCGTAGACCTGCTCCCTGTCCATTTCGTTTAACAGCTCATGCCGGTCATTCTCATACAGCTTCAGTTCCACATGTTTCATGCCCATATCGAGAAAAGACCGATAAGCGCGCTTCACCCCTTTTCCATACCCGCCTACCGGGTCCGCATCGCCTGATGCAAACAAAACGGGCAGTTCTTTCGGCATCTTCTCCAAATTTTTTTTCTTATACAGACGGTTTACCAGTTCCAATAAAGTTTGGAAACCGTTCACCGTAAACGTAAAACCGCAAAGGGGATCTTCCAAATAAGCATCCACAATGCTCTCCTCTTTGGTCAGCCAATCCATCTGCGTCTTGGAATCCGGTATCTTCTTATTATAATTGCCAAAGGAAAGGGCATTCATCAGGCCGCTTGGATGCTTCGCTCCGGCAAACACTTTTTGGACCGCCAAAAGCGCTTTTCCCGCCATCAGCACAGCCTTCGGCTGCATTCCCGTACCGACAATCACCGCCGCATGAATCCCCATACCGTAGCGGCACAGGTAATTCCTTAAAATGAAAGAACCCATGCTGTGTCCCAAAATAAAATACGGCACGCCCGGATATTGTTCCTGTACCATCTTCTTTAACCGGTGGGCGTCCCGCACCACCACCGTGGCCGCATCCCTCTCACAGAAATAACCGTAAGTGCCGTTCTCCCCCACGGATTTTCCGTGCCCCAAATGGTCCTCACCGACGACTAAGATACCTTTTTCCGCCATAAAGCAGGCAAATTCCTCATACCGTGCAATATATTCCGCCATTCCGTGGATAATCTGTAAAATGCACACCGGCCGGTCCGTATCGGGTATCCATTTCATGGCATGAATCCTGTTGGCATTATCCCTGGAATCAAAATACAGTTCTTCTCTTCTTAACATGTGCATCCCTCCCGTCTTCCGTTCCGGTACCGCTCTTTCAACAAAACGCACCCGCTTAAATTCATTATACACTAAATAATAACCTTTTTTAAGTGATTCATAAAAATTTTATATTACCGTAACCGCTCCGCCTGAAATGTTATGGGTGGAAACGTGCGCCGCCAGGCGCACGCGGATACACGGGAGGGATTTTTTGGCGGGGCGGCATTATATTTTTTGCTACCCGGCAGAAGCCAGGGGATTCCGCCCCTGGCTTCTGCGCCCTCCCTGTGTCAAAACAGCATTAACAGATTTCGGCTCCTGCAGGCATGGATTTCTCCGGTGTCACCAAAGCAAGGTTTCCTTCCGCATCCTCCGCGCAAAGGAGCATTCCTTCCGACAAAACTCCTGCCAGTTTGGCGGGTTTCAGGTTTACGAGCACCATCACTTTCTTCCCTACCATTTCTTCCGCCGTATAATATTGCTTAATGCCCGATACGATCTGCTTCACCTGACTGCCCACGCGTACCTTGGAGCAGAGCAGCTTCTTGGATTTTGGCACTTCCTCACAGGCAATGATTTCCCCGACCTGGAACTGCATTTTGGCAAATTCGTCATAGCTGATTTCCGGTTTTGCTTCGATGTCAATGACATCCTGTGCGTTTTCCCCATCCCCCTTTTCCTCTTTGTTTCCGGCATCCGCTTCCTTTCCTTCCGCTTTTGCCGCAAAAAGGGCTTCGGCTTTTTCCAGCACTTCCTTCACGTCCAAACGCGCAAATAGGATTTCCGGCTTTTCCGTCACTTTATTTCCGTCCGGATACTTTCCAAATTCCCTTAACGAATCAAATTCCCGCAGGGACGTGTTTAACTGTGCCGCAATCTTTCCTGCGGTGGACGGCATATACGGCTCCAACAGTGACGCTCCTATGACAATGCTTTCCACCAGGTTATACAGCACGGTTGCCAGCCGGTCTTTCTTCGCTTCGTCTTTTGCCAGTACCCACGGTTCCGTCTCGTCAATATACTTATTGCAGCGCTTAAACAGGGTAAAAATCTCCGTTATGGCATCCGCTACCCGCAGCCCTTCCATTTTCGCGCATACCTTGTCATAAGTGCCCGTTGCCACTGCCTTCAAATCCCCGTCTACCGCTTCCTCCGTTCCTTTATCGGAAACCACGCCGCCGAAATATTTATTGCTCATGGAAATCGTCCGGTTCACCAAATTGCCCAGCGTATTGGCGAGGTCGGAATTTAACCGTTCCACCATCAGTTCCCAGGAAATCACGCCGTCATTTTCAAACGGCATCTCATGCAGCACAAAATAACGCACCGCATCCACGCCGAAGAAATCCACCAAATCATCGGCATATAATACATTCCCCTTGGATTTGCTCATCTTTCCGTCGCCCTGCAACAGCCACGGATGTCCGAAAATCTGTTTCGGCAGCGGCTCGCCCAAAGCCATGAGGAAAATCGGCCAGTAAATCGTATGGAAACGGATGATATCCTTCCCAATCAGGTGCAGGTCCGCCGGCCACAGCTTTCCGTACTGTTCGCTGCTGTTCCCGTCACAGTCGTAACCGATGCCGGTAATATAATTGGTCAGCGCATCCAGCCACACATAAACCACATGCTTCCCGTCAAAATCCACCGGAATCCCCCACGTAAAAGAAGTCCTCGACACACACAAATCCTGCAGTCCCGGCAGAAGGAAATTGTTCATCATCTCATTTTTGCGGGACACCGGCTGGATAAATTCCGGATGGCTGTTAATATGCGCAATCAGCTTATCCGCATATTTACTCATTTTAAAGAAATACGCCTCCTCCTTCGCCGGTTTTACTTCCCGCCCGCAGTCCGGGCATTTTCCGTCCACCAACTGGGATTCGGTCCAAAAGGACTCACAGGGAGTACAGTACAGCCCTTCATAGGCGCCTTTATAAATATCCCCCTGTTCATACAGCCTTTTAAATATTTTCTGCACCTGCTTCTCATGGGGTTTATCGGTAGTACGGACAAAATTATCATAAGACGTATCCATCAAATCCCACAATTTCCGTATCGTACCCTGTACGCGATCCACAAATTCCTTTGGCGTAATGCCAGCTTCCTGCGCCTTCAGCTCAATTTTCTGTCCGTGTTCATCGGTTCCCGTCTGGAAAAAAACCTCATAACCGTCCTTCCTCTTAAACCTGGCGATACTGTCCGCCAATACGATTTCATAACTGTTGCCGATATGGGGTTTCCCCGACGTATAGGCAATCGCCGTCGTAATATAATACTTTCCCTTTCCCATGTCCTTCCTCCTTAATTACTAATTTTTTGATACAAAGCTGCGACCATCCGCTTTAGCGGCATATTCCTCTGCACGGGGCTGTGCATAAAAAAAGAGCCGTCTCTCCTTTCCCAAGAAGACGGACCCTAAAAGCCGTGTTACCACTTCCCTTTATCCGACCCTCACGGAACCGGACCTCAACGGGTACTGCCATACCCTGCCGCTATAACAGGCGGAACCTGTCGCAGCCTAACCGGTACCACCGGCTCGGTGCGCCGCTCAGGAGCCATATTCCGTATATTCCCGCCCGGTTCCTCCCAGCCCCGCCCATGGAACAACACCCAAAACATCCCGCCCCGGAACCCCTCGGACATCTCTCCAAACCAACGGTAGAACCTTCTCTGTAAAGCCTTCCTATACCTACTCTCTCCGTCACTGCTTTTTTCTTTTTGCACGATATATTATAAGATTACCGAAAATGCGCCAACTTGTCAAGAATTTCTTTCCATCCCTTCACTCCCTAAAAAATAGAAATTGAAAATGAAATACTGTGTACGACATTACATTTTTCGATACCCAGCAGAAGAAAAGAGCGGAATCCCCTGCCCGCTTTGTCCCTGCCGCCCCCTGCTTCCCTGCCTGCCGCTGTTCAAAACCTGTTTCAAAAAATGGTGCGATTTCTTATTGTACCCAAAGGGCGGTTTATGACCGTTTTAGGCGGCGTTGTTTGACGAACCCGGTATTTCACGGTACGGGAAATACCGGGTGAGGAGTTTCGCCGCCGTGGTCATAAACCGCCCTTTGGGAACAATTAGAAATCGCCCATTTTTGCCGTCAGGTTTGAACAGCGGCAGGCAGGGAAGCAGGGGGCGGCAGGGACAAAGCGGGCAGGGGATTCCGCTCTTTTCTTCTGCGTCCCCCCACTTTTTCCTAAAACACACCGCCCCCACGCCCCCCAATCAAAACCCTTTTTCCTTCAAATGCAAACCCATACTTATAAATCCGTTCCTCCAAAATCCCCTTTCCCGTCAGTACCGCCGCGTAATTCTTCGCTTCTATTTGGTCAAGTGCCGCGCATACCGTGTCTTCCAGTGTCCCCTCTTTTTTCGGATTATATA
>CANTGP010000073.1 GCA_947653315.1 uncultured Lachnospiraceae bacterium | reverse complement strand
TCCCCGTAAAATTCCCCGCCAAACGTAATCCGGTATGCCGCATCCGGCAGTACATAAAACATGCCGTCCTGCCCGCCGTACCGGTAGAATATGACCTTTTCCGCCAATTCCTGCGGTATGACGGGTCTTTGCGAGAGTTTCCATGTCCGATGCTCCCATTGCCCCTGTGCCCCTTCCGGTAAACAAGCGGCACATGACTGCCAAAGCCTCCCGGAATCCTTATAGACGGTCTCCTCCATGGGATATTTGGCAACCGTCATTTCTTCCCCGCCGGTCCCGTCCGAAATCCGCAGGACAAACAATGCCTCCCCTTCCGCTTCCCCTTCGGAAAAAGACAACGCGGATATATCGACATTACGGAAAAACAGGATTTTCTGCAGCAGATAAGCAATCCAGGCATCCCCTGTTTTTTCCATGACTGCCCTCTCCTTTTCTTCCTCCTCCCTCTCTTTTCGCACGTTTTCCGTTTCCTGCAGCCAATTGCCGGCCTGCGGCAGTGTCAGCCCGCGTCCGGCTTCCCTTACCGCATGTTTCTCCCAGTCATAAACCAATCTGCCTTTCATCCTCTGCTGTGCCACATACAGCCCATACCAGTCCCCCCGCATATAAAAAGGTGCATATATTAAACGGTCTTTCCCCAATTCCAAACATTCGTTTCCGCTTCCTGCCTCCCATCCCATATCTTTTCCCGCATAACAGTTTTCCGCCATACAATCCGTTATGGCATATCCCGCCATTCCTGACGTATTTTGCGCCAAGTTACTGCAATCCGCGACTTTTCCTTCATTTACCCGGCAGATACCTGCCAAACGTATCCCTGCCGTTTGGCTTTTTTGGTCTTCCGTTCCGGTCCGCATTTCCCCCATATAACGGCACAGGCTGATTTCCCCGCCTTCCATATTTTCCACGCAGATTCCGGCCATGCGCGCTTCCGTTTCCGGTCCGCAGGCAAGAATCCCCTGAAAACTGCATTGCTCAATTTTCCCGTAATTGTATCCGCAGCTTCCCCCTACGTCCGCCCGGCCTGAAACCAGAGAATCCTTTATGTTCAAATTCCTGATAATCCCCTCATTCCTCCATACCAGCCCATACCCGTAGGCGCTGTATATCCCGCACACCGCATACCCGTTCCCGTCCAGTGTCCCGTAAAAACCGGTCCTGTCTCCCATCTGCCTTTCCGGCGGCTGCAGCAGCCACCGGGACAGGTCCGCAGGGTCATTCAGGTAAATATCCCGCATCAGCCTTCCCCTTAATGCACCGGATTCAGGACAAGAACATTCCTCCATGAACCGCACAAAATCTTCCGCATCATAAATTTTGCAATAGCCATCCGCCGTTACGGCAAATCCCGGTGCTTTCTCCCTGCGGTTCCCGCACGGCTCCATCCCTACTACCGCAGCAGTACCCAATATGACGGCAACCGCAATTACCGCAAAAAACCCCTGTGCTGCAGTCAGGATTGCCTGCCTTCCCTTCCCATGGAACTTCCTTATTTCCCGTTTTCCCTTTTCTTTTTTGTTTATCTTTCCCGCAAAACGACTCCGCTTCATACCTGCCCCCGCTGCTTACAGCCAGTACCGGCTGATTGTTGACTTGTTCCTGCGGGTATTATAATACATGGATGCATCATTTTTGCATCATATCCGTTTTATACGGGAAAAAATTCAATCCTTGGCACTGCCTTATCCGCGGGCATCATTCTGATTAGCGCTTTATTGTCATTCCCCTGATTCATCCTCCCGCCCCTTCTTCCTGATATCCTGTAATCTTCTTGTCATCGTGTCCGCCTCCGACTTATAAAAAAGATATTCCAAAACATTTATGGCTGCATATACGACAACGACCGACAATGGGATTGCCTTACGCAAAAAAGCGTTCTCTAACGCCCCTATCCCGTAAGAAACCAGCATTACAATTAGTTCTATCAAAATAAAATGAAGTACTTTCCGTACCAGCATTTCCTTTATGCTCAATTCTTTTGCCGAGTAAATCACTACCGAAGGAATCATACAGAAAAAAGCATACACAAAAGGCAGAAAGAAAAAATAATGAGTTATCCCATCATAGGCGGACGGCATCATACAGCCGCTCACCCCCATCGCCAGGGTAATTCCTGCCTGTATCAGAAGAAAATCCATCATACATTTTTTTAAAAGACTCCTCACATCCATTACAATTCCTCCATAATGGTCTCTTTCACATGTTTCGCATATTTCCGCGAAATAATCACTTCTTCCCCATTCGTCATACAGGCAAGGTAACGTCCGTTCAAGGCAGGACGTATGGATTCCACCTTGAACAGACAGATTAAGAATGATTTTGAACAGCGTATAAATTTATAAGGCGCCAGTTCCGCTTCCAATTCATAAAGGCGCTGCCTGATTTCAAACACCTGCTCCTTTGTGTATGCAAATACTTTTTCATCAATCGCTTCCACATATAAAATGTCCCTGATGCAGACTTGCTGCCTGGAAGATGTCTTTGCATATCCGGTCAAAAAGGCGCCCTTTGACAAACAATAGTTTTTGATATCCTCAAATTCGGGCGTCATTTCCACACACTCAATCACAACCTGTTCTTCCTTTTTTGATAAAACATTCCTTATTTTTACTTTCAACCGTATCCGTCACTTCCTTTTCTCCCGTGGCAATTTCCCGGCCATTTTTATGTCTTCCGTTTTATACCTTCTGTTTCTTCCCTAAATTCAAACACGCAAGTCCCGTAAACACCACTCCCGTAACCAGTAAAATACACACGCTTGTAAGCGGCGTTGCCTTAAAATCCCCAAAATAATACGTCACCCCAAAATCCTTACAAATTTCTTCCATAACGCCGTCCGGCATTCCCTCAAATACGTCTTCCATAACCGTTTCCATCATTATTTGACGGAACAGCACCGCACCGTGGGAGATCGGAAAACACTTGATAATCCATTGTACGAAAGAAGGATACATACCAATCGGCAGGTAAATGCCCATTACAAAACCGAGTAAGGTTCCGATTACGGTTGATGCGGAAGAATATGCCTGCTGGCTTTTAAATAAGGATACAAAAAAAGCCATCATGCCGGTAGCCGCAAAATTTACCAAAAAAACCACACCGAGGATTTCCGGCAGTTTTGCAACTGGAAGTACGGCTCCTCCATTCATCCGGATATAGCCCTGCGCCAGTAAAAATGCAAACATTGTCATAAAAACGCTCACCGCATACGCACAAATCATGTACCCGCCCGTCAATGCACTGTGTTTTACCGGGGAAACATGGAAATCTTTTGTGATTTTCCGCGCCTTATCCGCTACCATAATCCCAAGCACCCCGTGCGCTATGGAAATGCTTGCTTCCGCAACAACCCCCGCCATTACCCAATTGTCCATCATTTCATTTGCCCCGGCCGCCTTTATGCCGTTATCCGTCATATTCCCCGCATATACGTCGCCAAGAAACAGCACATATAAACCAATCGTAATCAAGATGGCGAGGAGCGAAAAAAATACGGCGCCTTTATCCCGGACATAGAGTTTTAAGTTTCTGACTGCAAATGCTTTCATTCCCGTATCTCCTTTCCCGTAATGTTTAAGAAAACATCATTCATGGACCCTTTTTCTACCATGTAATCCAAAATAATATCCTTCATTTCCCATAAAACCGGTATAAATTCCTTCGTTGACTTCCCTGCAATCTCCATGTAATCCGCAATTTCCCGGAAAGGAATCTTTCTTTCCGCAAGAAACCGCACCGCCTGTTCCCGATGGATACATTTTATTTTTAAACGGTCGCTGGCATATGTTTCTTTCAAGGAAAACGGCGTTCCCTTTGCCACAATTTTCCCATCGTCAATCACCACCACGTAATCCGCGTTTTCCGCCTCCTCCATATAATGCGTCGTAAGGAATACCGTCATTCCCTCCTGTTCCTGCAGGCGTTTTACCGTATTCCAAATGCTCTGTCTGGTCTGCGGGTCCAATCCTGTTGTCGGTTCATCCAAAAATAAAATCCGGGGCGTATGGAGCAAAGCCCTTGCAATATCGCACCGCCTCCTTTGTCCTCCGGACAGTCTTTCATACGGACGGTCGGAAAAATCCTCCACATCACTCCATTTTTCCGCTTTTTCCACTGCGCTTACCAGTTCTTTCCCCTTTAAACCATATAGTCCGCCCCGCAGCATTAAGTTCTCCCGGACCGTGAGCAAACCATCCAATAAATTTTCCTGGAACACGGTTCCGATATCCCTTCGTATTTTTTCGTCTTCCCTGCCAAGCAAATGCCCGTTTACCACAACCGTTCCACCGTCCGGCTGCAAAAAAGTACAAATCGTATTAATGGTCGTCGATTTTCCCGCACCGTTCGGGCCAAGAAACGCAAACAACCCGCCCTGTTCCACAAAAAAACTGACATCCTTTACCGCCTGCACATCCTTATAATATTTTTGCAGATGTGAAACTTCAATTATCTTTTCCAAACCATTACCTCTCTTTCCTCCAACGGCTTTCCGTTCCTGTCTGCCGTATTTCTTTACGTTCCCTATCTTACCTAATGGCAGACCGGTTGTAAATCCCCGGAAAGATGACATGCAAAAAGAGCGGATAAGATACCAAAAGTAATTATTCTTAGGTTGAACGTTACTTACCACCAAATTTTTTCAACTTTTACTTGCCATCCTTTCCCCGCTATGCTATAATAATTTTCGGCGATTCGATTTGGAAAAGCCATCCATAGGGGCATAGTTCAAAGGTAGAACAGTGGTCTCCAAAACCATCGATGTGGGTTCGATTCCTACTGCCCCTGTTACCGACCGGGTAGGGAAGGCATCTTCCCTACCCGTTGTGCGCTCCGTGTTCCGCTCCTGCGGGCTGCGGCATATTTTCCCTGTATGGGCTGTATGGGGCTGCACAGGAACCGGCACTGACCAATTGATTTTGTCAGTGCCTTTTTTTAAGGAGACCTTGCCATGAAAAAAATGCAAAAAAAAATATATCCCCTGCTTTCCGTCCCTGTCCTTACGCTTTTGGACCAGCTTACCAAAGCCGCCGCCCAAAGCCGTCTGAAAGGGCAGGCGGATTATCCGCTCTTTGCAGGCATCCTCGAATTTTCCTATTTGGAAAATACAGGGGCGGCATTCAGCTCTTTTTTGGGGAAGCAGGGTTTTTTGATTACCCTGACTTCCCTCGTCATGCTGTTCCTCCTCATAAAGTATGTACAAAGCCCCGAAGGAAAGCGCTACCTGCCCATGCGCCTGTCCCTGCTGCTTATTATCAGCGGCGGCATCGGCAACCTGATAGACCGGATTGCCAACGGCTATGTCGTGGATTTCATTTATTTCGTACCGATTGACTTTCCGAAATTCAATGTTGCCGACTGTTACGTCACCGTCGGCATGGCCGTTTTATGCTTTCTCTGTTTCTTCTACTATAAGGACGACGAACTGGATTTCCTGTTTTCCCTGAAACATTGGCGGAAATAATCTTTTAAACACACATTCAAACACGCGTTAAAGCGTGTTTGAATGCCTTTATACCGCAAACTGGCTGTTATACAACCGTGCATAAAACCCGTCCTGCGCAAGCAGCGATTCGTGATTCCCCTGCTCAATGATATTCCCGTCCTTCATGACCAAAATGATATCCGCTTCCTGGATGGTGGAAAGCCTGTGGGCGACGATAAAGCTGGTCCGTCCTTCCATCAGTTTGGCAAATGCCTTTTGTATCCTTATTTCCGTCCTCGTATCAATGGAAGACGTCGCTTCGTCCAGTATGAGCATATCCGGCTGGCTAAGCATCACCCTCGTAATGCAGAGAAGCTGTTTCTGCCCCTGGGACAGATTCCCGCCGTCCTCCGTAATCACCGTATCATACCCTTCCGGCAGACGTTTGATAAAGCTGTGGGCATGGGCCGCCTTTGCCGCCGCAATGATTTCTTCCTCCGTGGCATCCGGTCTGCCCATGACAATGTTTTCCCTTATGGTTCCGGTTTTTAACCATGTCTCCTGCAGTACCATGCCGAACGCGGTGCGCAGACTCCTGCGCGTCACCCTGCGGATATCTTTCCCTTCCACGCATATGCTTCCCCGGTCCACATCGTAAAAACGCATCAACAGGTTAATAAGCGTTGTTTTCCCGCAGCCCGTGGGCCCCACGATTGCCACCCTCTGTCCCGGTTTCACCGTCAGGTTAAAGTCCTCAATGAGTTTCTTATCCGGCGTGTAGGAAAAGGATACTCCCCGCAGCTCCACATTCCCTTCCACATCCTTAAGCACCGCCGCGTCTTCCGCATCCGGCACCTGCGGCTCCTCCTCCATCAGCTCAAAGATCCTGCCCGCACAGGCAAGGGCGTTCTGCAGCTCCGTAATGACGCCGGAAATCTCGTTAAACGGCTTCGTATACTGGTTGGCATACGTAAGCAGGCAGGACAACTGTCCCACACTGATACCGCCCCGGATGGCAAGAAATGCGCCGGTAATTCCCACGCCCGCATAAACCAGACTGTTGACGAACCGGGTCGCCGGATTGGTAATCGAAGAAAAGAAAATCGCCTGCAGTGAGCATTTCTGGAGTCTTACGTTAATTTCATCAAAACGCTCCATGGCATTGTCCTCGTAACCGAATGCCTGTACCACCCTTTGGTTTCCCACCATTTCGTCAATCAGCGCCGTCTGCTCCCCCCTTGTCTCCGACTGCAGTTTAAACATATGGTACGTTTTCTTCGCAATAAAATTCGCCACCAAAAACGAAACGGGCGTAATGCAAACCACCACTGCCGTAATCCCGATATTGATGGTCAACATAATGACCAACGTCCCCGCAATCGTCACCACACCGGTGAACAACTGGGTAAATCCCATCAAAAGCCCGTCCGCAAACTGGTCCACATCCGCAATGACCCTGCTGACCACCTCGCCGTAGGAATGTCCGTCCACATATTTTAACGGAAGGATTTCTATCTTACCAAATGCTTCGTCACGGATATCGCGCACGATTCCGTACGTCATCCGGTTATTGCACACATTCATCAGCCATTGTGCCGCCGCCGTTAAGGCAATGGCAATCCCCATTTTTCCCAAAATAGCCAAAATGCCCCCAAAGTCCACCAAGCCCTTTGCAATAATCAAATCAATGGCATCGCCGGTCAGGATGGGTACATAAAGGGTAAGCCCCACCACACATGCCGCCATAAACACGGACACGCCCAAATAGAACCAATACCTGCGGATATACCGCAATACCTTAAACAAAATCTCCTTCTGCCTGCTCCTGCCTTTCATGATACCCTTCCCTCCTTCTTAAACTGGGAATCGTAAATCTCCTTATAGACGCTGCAGCTTTCCATTAACTCATCATGGGTTCCCATTCCCGCAATTTCCCCGTCCTCCATAACCAGGATGACATCCGCATACCGGATGGATGCCGCCCTTTGGGAAACGATGAATACCGTAGGCGCGTCCTCCATTTCCCGTATTGCTTTGCGCAGTTTTGCGTCGGTGGCAAAATCCAGCGCCGAAGCGCTGTCGTCCAAAATCAGGATTTCCGGCCTGCGGACCAGCGCCCTGGCAATGGTAAGCCGCTGCTTCTGCCCGCCGGAGAGGTTCTTGCCTGCCTGCGCCACCTTCGCTTCCAGCCCGCCTTCCTTCGTTTCCACAAACTCCTTCGCCTGGGAAATCTCCAGTGCACGCCACAATTCTTCCTCCGAGGCATCCTCCTTTCCCCAAAGCAGGTTTTCCCGTATGGAACCCTTGAATAAAACCGCCTTCTGCATCACCACGCCGATTTTCCCGCGCAGTTCCTCCAGCGTATAATCCCTGACATCCACACCGTTTACCAATACCCTGCCTTTCGTGGCATCGTAAAACCGGGGAATCATGTTTACCACCGAAGATTTCCCGGAACCCGTACCGCCGATGATGCCGATGGTCTGTCCCCTTTCCGCCCGGAAATCAATATCCGTCAGGGACTCCGCCCCCGCATTTTTATAGGTCAGGCTTACATGCTCAAACGAAACTGCGGGAACGCCGTCCACCCCCTTCCCTTTGGGGAAGTTTTTCCCCTGCCCTTTTTCCGGGGAAACAAGGCTTGCTTCCGTTTCGAAGACCGCCTCAATCCGGTTGGCACAGGCGAGCGCCTTCGTTACGGTAATAATCAGGTTCGCCAGCTTAATCAGCTCCACCAAAATCTGTGACATGTAATTGACCAAAGCCACCACTTCCCCCTGCGTAATGTACCCCGCATCCACCTGCAGTGCGCCGGTCCAAATCAACACGATAACCGCACCGTTAATGATAATATACGTCACCGGATTCATCAGGGCGGATATCTTTCCGACAAACATCTGCATCCTCGTCAGCGCTTCGTTTTCCCCCTGAAAACGGGCAATTTCCGCTTCTTCCTTATTAAATGCGCGCACAACCCTGACGCCCGTCAGGTTTTCCCTCGTAATCCCCAAAATCCGGTCCAGTCCCGCCTGCACCTTTTTATACAAAGGCATACTGATTATCATGATGCCGAATACCACAAGGCAGAGCAGGGGAATCGTCACCACAAACACAAACGCTGCTTTTACATCGATAGTAAATGCCATTACCATTGCGCCGAACACGATAAACGGAGATCGCAGGAACAGGCGGAGCACCAAATTCACGCCCGACTGCACCTGATTGACGTCGCTGGTCATGCGCGTAATCAGCGTGGAAGTTCCGACGGTATCCATTTCCGAAAAGGACAGCGTTTGAATATGACCAAACAAAGCATGTTTTAACCCGGTGGAAAATCCCACCGCCGCCTTTGCCGCAAAAAACTGCGCCGTAATGGAACATACCAGCCCGATGATGGCCAGGGCAAGCAGTAGCAGCCCCATGTTAAGAATCATTCCCTTGTTCCCGTCCGCAATTCCCGTATCGATGATTTGCGCCATCACAAGCGGTACAAACAGTTCGAACGATGCTTCCAGCATTTTAAATAACGGCGCCAGCACCGTTTCTTTTTTATAATCCTTTAAATATACCAGTAATTTCTTCATGACTGCTGCTATCCCTTTCCCTATTATTATCCCTATATCAGGTCAATGGCATCGGAGACGGATTTTACGCCTATGATTTTCATTCCGTCCGGCGCCTGTATCTTATCCGCACAGACCCAGGGCAGGACACAGGTGGTAAATCCCAGCTTCCGCGCTTCCGCCACGCGCTGTCCCGCCATGCTCACGGCACGCACTTCTCCGCTTAACCCCACTTCCCCGAATACCAGCATCTTATCGTCCACGGCACGGTTTTTAAAACTGGATACAATCGCCATTACGATTCCAAGGTCAATGGCCGGCTCCGTAATGCGTATGCCTCCTGCAAGATTCACATAGGCATCGCAGCCCGACATCTGTAAGCCCACCCGCTTTTCCAGTACCGCCATCAGCAGGTTCACCCGGTTAAAATCCGTCCCGATTGCCTGCCTGCGCGGAATGCCGAAATTGCTGCCGCACACCAATGCCTGGATTTCGGTTAACATGGGCCTGGTTCCTTCCATCGAACATGCCACCACGGATCCGCTGGCATTTTCCGGCCTGCCGTTTAACATAAACTCCGAAGGATTCTCCACTTCGGCAAGCCCATCCTCCCTCATTTCAAAAACCCCGATTTCATTCGTGGAGCCGAAACGGTTCTTCACCCCGCGCAAAATCCGGTAGGAAGCATGTCTGTCCCCCTCAAAGTAAAGCACCGTATCCACCATATGCTCCAATACCCTGGGACCTGCCACCGTTCCTTCTTTCGTCACATGCCCCACAATAAACACGGGAACATTCATCCCCTTTGCCAACTGTAAAAACACATTGGTGGCTTCCCTCACCTGGGATACGCTTCCGGGCGCGGACGACACTTCCTCGCTGTACATCGTCTGAATGGAATCAATCACCACCGCATCCGGGCGGATACGGCGGATGGCATCTTCCACCTCCGCAAGGTTTGTTTCGCAAAGGAGAAGGAAATCGTCGCCAATGGGTCCGATACGGTTCGCCCGTATCTTAATCTGCTTTAACGACTCCTCCCCGGAAATATACAGCACTTTGCGTTTTCCGTCCGACAGCTTTTGGCAGACCTGCAACAGCAGCGTGGATTTCCCGATGCCGGGATCGCCGCCCACCAAAGTCAGGGAACCGGGGACAATCCCCCCGCCCAGCACCCTATCCAGCTCCCCGATTCCGGCGCTGATGCGCTCCTCGCTGTCCAGGGACACATCCGACAGGCGGGAAGGTTCCGTCCTTCTTCCCCCGCTTCCTGCCGCCCCCGCCTTCACGGAGCCGCCCATGCCCTTTGCCGCCACGCTCACCCTTTCCTCCACCATCGTATTCCATGCCTTACAGGCGGGACACTGCCCCGTCCATTTCGCCGATTCATGCCCGCATTCCTGACAGAAAAACAAAGTAGTATTTTTCCCTTTCGCCATCCTTCTCCCTCCTGTTCACGGGGCTGTACAATCGAGTAGGGGAAAACTTTCCCCTACTCGCGCGCCGGGCACCCGCCAGCTTCGCTGGCATCTTCCTTGGGG
>CANTGP010000072.1 GCA_947653315.1 uncultured Lachnospiraceae bacterium | reverse complement strand
CATCGCATTCCCCATAATGTTGATAATAATCTGCTTTACCCTGCACTTCTTTCTCATATATTTGATAGATTATTTCAATCCTTTCCGTTAAAGTTCCAAAACAATTAAAAGAATCTATCAAATTAAAATAGGATTCCTGTAATCTTGTTTCTAAAATAGTCTTCTTATATTCTGGTTTTTTTACTGCTTTTGATATTCTTTTTACATCAAATCCCCGGTTAACCGCATCTATAAAATATATTGCCCTTTCCTTTTTTGCTTTTTCAATAAAAAGTTTTAATAACAGTGTTTTTCCGCTGGAATTATCTCCTATCACCACACTGTCTGAATAGGTCAATTCTTCATCAAACA
Source organism: uncultured Lachnospiraceae bacterium (assembly GCA_947653315.1). Taxonomy (GTDB): domain Bacteria; phylum Bacillota; class Clostridia; order Lachnospirales; family Lachnospiraceae; genus Kineothrix. The sequence goes on along the minus strand of CANTGP010000072.1, from coordinate 10,176 downwards.
TTTTATTAACAATATACTCCATCATCTCCTGTCCATATTGCATATACCGTCTTCCACCTTTCATTCATGCTTTTCATTTTCACAGTTCCCTGTCTGGTATACGATACATATCCGGAATCCCTCAAAATTTTTTTATATATTGGAGAAGTTACCGGTTTGGCAACACCTAATTTTTCATGCACAATATATAAACTTTCCAACAATGCCACCTTTGCAGACTGTGTCTCATTCACTTCAAATATGTCAAAAAAGCAGTTCAAACTATTCCTATATTCTTCAATTTGCTTCGCATCAAAATTCATGACATCCTCTGAAAACTTATCCAATAATTTTGCATACGAACTGTGATATTCATCTATCACAAAATTAAAATCCGCCAAACCTTTTCTTTCAATCCGGACGTATTTCTTCAATGCACAAAGGCGTAAAAGAGTTTCCATATCACGTTCCGCAGCATCTTCTTTTCCCCATATTTTTCTCCATCTCTCATTATGCCTGTTATATTCCTGCAACATATTATAAAAATCGCAGGTATATATTCCGTTTCTTAACTCCTGCTGTGTTAAAAGAGAACCCTTTGCATTCAAATTCTCAAAAATTTTTCTCAAAATTTTTGTACGCTTTTCTTCCTCGTCGATCTTTATCTCTATAACCGTAATCGTTGTATAATCTATGCGTCTTTTCATTTCCACAGGAAGACCCGCATAATCTACATTAAATTCCGTCTCTCCTTCACCCTTGATCCAAATATGAAGTTTTTCCAATACCAATTGACTTGTTAATGCTTCTTTAAAAGATCTGTCTTCCGTTTTAATTTCCGAAAAATCCACGGAATTATTTTTTTTCCTGTCCAAATAGTAACCGATATAATAAAAAAACAGGCTCAAAATTCGCTGTTGTCCATCCAGTATTTCCAATTGGTTCTTTTCATTTCTACAAGTATAAATCGGAGGAATTGGCAGACCACGGATTAAGGATTCCACTAATGCTATGACCTGCTCCTTGACCCAACGGTACTTTCTCTGATATTTTGGTATAATATATAAATTTTCATTTACGCCTTCTACAAGTGTACGAAACCCAACATCCGTCTTATACTGTTGAATACTTATTCCATTCAACTCATTCATCCACTTATGTTCACTGACCATAATATCCTCTATCCTCCTCTAATATACCGCCATAGTGCCCTTAACCATTTTCCTACCCATATCATACCATTCTTTTGTCTTTCTGTATAGGCAGTATGTTTTTTGCCGCCGCGCTGTATGGGCTGGTATGTGGAATACAAAGAACACTGGGGGCTGCAAGAGAAAGGTGGTGGAAGGGCGTTAAACCCTCTAGTCCTCCTCCTGTGCCTCCTGGCGCAGCGCATCCTCATCCAAATACTCGATTTCCTCCTCCTGTACTTCTTCTTCCTCGATTGCCGTCTCCACGTAAGGAGCCCCCGTCACCTGCGTCATAATCTGCTCCGACAGTTCTTTCAGCCTTGCATTGGCATCCGCCCCGTTCCAAATCTGTGCAAAGGCAATTTCCAGCTCCACCCAAAAATTACTGGTTTCCACCATCTTCGGCATGGGAATGGAAAGCTCATATTCATTGACAAACGCCTGTAAATTTTCATTGCCGTAATCCACCCCGTAACGGGCCGCCACTTTTCCGGTACGGACATACAGCGCGTCCGTATCGTCACCGGTCAGAAACCTGGCAAAATCCGAAGCCAACTCCTGCTTTTCCGAATAACCGTTAACCACCACGCAGTTTGTGACGGAAAGGGAACGGGTTAACAGCCGTTCATTAATATCCGGCACCTTCGCAATGCTGTACTCGTAAGCAAACAATCCTTCTTCCTTTGCTTTCTCCAACTTCGCCACCGAATCCGTGGTCGCCACCGTATACACAAGTTTCCCCTGCATAAAGTCGTCCAATACGCCTTCGTAACTGATTTCCTGCGTATCGATGGAAAAGAACTGGTTTAAGTCCTGGTAAACTTTCAGGCAGTCGATGGCATCCCTGTTGTAAATATTCATGTTCGCCGTATCGTCCCCTGCGCTGCCACCCACATTCAGGTAATTCCCGGCAAAAAAATAATTGTAAAAAATATCCGTCACATCCCATTTGAATACCGCTTCCACCTGTTCCGGCGCATCGTACTCATTCGCAAATTCCAAAATATCGTCTATGGTGTCGGGAAGCATGGATTTCACCCGCTCCTCAATTTCCTGCCGTAACTGTGCGTCCGCCGCTCCGTCACCGCCGTCCGTTTCCGCTCCGCCGTTTTCCGCCGTACCGGTACCGTTATCCCCCCCGTCACCGGCTTCCCCGCCGTCTGCACCGTCCTCCACCGGTCCTTCCGCTTCCAACTGCGCCATTGCTTCCTCCGCTTCCAGGGCATCCTGCTCCGCTTCGATTTGCTTTCCGGCAAATTCCTCCAAATACGTGCGGTTATAAAGAAGGGCGCTCGTTTCAAAATAAAACGGATAACCGATTACCTTATTTTTATAACTGACGGCAAGTCTGGCCGCATCCGGGTAATCTTCCTTCATCCCATCCCATACATCTTCCGGAACGGGACTCGCCAATCCCGCCAAAAAAGCCTTTTCCAAAGAATCATTGCTGATGATATACAAATCAGGCGGTGTCTCCGACTGTACCGATGCCCGGTTAATGTTTTCCAAATATTCCAAACCGGAGGTAAGCACCGGAACCACCCTGGCATCCGTGTTCATCTCCCCGTAAGCCACTGCCGCACTGTTCAGGTAATCGGTCAGCGCCTCGTCCGTATACCAAAAATAAAGGGTTTCCTTATGCCGTTCAAAAAGAGACTCCTCCACTTTCTCACTGACACCTTTCCCGGAATACCCTATCAGCAATGCGGCGGCAGCCACACCTGCCAGTGCCGCTGCCGTCAAAATTCTTTTCTTCATTCCCATGCTTTTCTCCTCTTAATTACCGGTACGCAAGGTCAAAAACTGCGTTCCAGTTTTTCCACCATCGCATCCACATCCGCTTCCGTAATAATAAGCGGAGGCACAAAACGGATAATATCGGTTCCCGCATTAATCAAAACCAAACCGTTTTCCAGCGCCCGGTTAATGATATCCGCCACCGGACGGTCAAATACAAGCCCCTGCATCAGCCCGACGCCGCGCCGCGCCTTTATAAAATCATATTTTTCCATAAGGGCATCCAGCCGCTTTTCCAAATAAGGGGCAACCGTTTCCACATGTTCCAATATATGGTTTTTCTCAAATAATTCCAGCACTTTGCAGATGGCGGCGGCAGCCAGGGGATTCCCCCCATACGTCGTACCGTGGTCGCCGCTGGCCAGCGAATGTGCCGCCACCCGTTCCGTCATGAGGAACGCCCCCACCGGAACGCCGCAGCCAAGCGCCTTCGCCGTCGTCATGATATCCGGCTTCACGCCATAGCGCTGCCACGCGTACATGGAACCGGTCCGCCCCATTCCGCACTGGATTTCGTCCAGTATGAGCAGGATATCCTTTTCTGTGCAAAGCGCCTTCACCTGTTCCATAAATTCCTTTTCCGCAGGGTATATACCGCCTTCCCCCTGTACGGTTTCAAATATAACGGCACATGTTTTATCATTTACCAGCTTTTTTACGCTGTCAAAATCATTCATTTCCGCAAATTTCACATTGCCGATCATCGGCTCAAAGGCTTCCCGGTACTTGGGGTTTCCCGTCACGGACAGCGCTCCGAATGTCCTGCCATGGAACGAATGGTTCATGGCTATGATTTCATGATCCGTTCTGCCGTCCTTTAAATACGCATATTTTCTCGCCGCCTTAATCGCGCCCTCCACGGCTTCCGCACCGCTGTTTGTGAAAAAGACCCGGTCCATCCCCGATACGTCTTTCATTTTCTTCGCCGCTTCCACCGCCGGAACATTATAATAATAATTGGAAGTGTGTATGATTTTATCAATCTGCGCTTTTAAAGCGTCATTGTATTCCTTATTTTGGTATCCGAGGGCAAATACCGCAATGCCCGCCACGAAATCCAAATATTCCTTTCCATCAAGGTCATACAGGTGCACGCCTTCCCCGCGTTCCCAAACAACCGGATACCTGTTATATGTGTGGAGAAGCGCCTTCTCGGCCTCCTCGATATACTGCTGCTGCATGATTTTTGCATACTCCTTTTTCGGTTATCCTATTTTTCTGTTTTTCCTATTTCCGTTTTCCTTTTTTCCTAATTTTTTCCCATTTCCTATTTCTTTGATTCCTTCCCGCCGTCCTGCATTCCTTCCCCCATGAAACCATGGTCAAATGGCATCATCATCCTTCAAAATCACCGTACCGACCCCGTGGTTTGTAAAGATTTCCAAAAGCAGGCAATGCGGAATCCGTCCGTCCAAAATATGCACACGGCTGACGCCGTTGCGTATTGCCGACGTACAGTTCGCCAGTTTCGGCAGCATCCCGCCGCCAATAAAACCGTCCGCAATCAGGCTGTCCGCTTCCGACGCATGGAGTCTCGAAATAAAGGAACTTTTATCGTTAATGTCTTTATACAGACCTTCAATGTCGGTTAAAAATGCCAGCTTCTCCGCATGTACCGCCTTTGCAATGGCACATGCCGCGTCATCGGCGTTGATATTGTATGTTTGGAACCCGGCGTCCAGCCCGATGGGAGCCACAATGGGAAGGAAATCCTTTTCCAGCAGGTCATAGAGCACTTTCGGATTCACTTCCTTAATCTCGCCCACGAAACCGATATCCTGGCCGCCGGAATATTTCTTCGACACGGTAAGCAGACCGCCGTCCTTGCCGCTGATGCCTACCGCTTTTACGCCAAGCTCCTGCACCATGGTCACAAGGCTTTTGTTTACCTTCGATAATACCATTTCCGCAATTTCCATGGTTTCCGCATCGGTCACGCGCAGTCCGTTGACAAACTGCGCTTCCTTCCCGACCTTTCCAACCCACCGGCTGATTTCCTTGCCGCCGCCATGGACAATGATGGGCTTGAAGCCTACCAGTTTTAACAGCGTTACATCCTTAATGACGTTTTTTTGCAGTTCCTCGTTGCTCATGGCGCTGCCGCCGTATTTTACCACAATGATTTTACGGTTAAACTGCTGGATATATGGAAGGGCTTCAATCAACACCTCCGCTTTTTTCAATACTTCCGTCATGTTTTTATCCATCGTTTTCCTCTTTCCTTCTTTCCCATCTTTTCCTTCTTTTCCATTCCATCGTCCATCGTCCATCGTTCCCATCGTTTCCGATTTCTGCCCGTCGGCATTACGAACGGTAATCCGCATTTATTTTAACATAATCAAACGATAAATCACAGCCCCATGCGCAAGCCTGGGCATCGCCCATTTTCATGTCCACCATAATACGCACTTCCGGTTCGGAAAGAATCCCTGTCGCTTCTTCCTCGTCAAAGTCCACTGCCACGCCGTTTTGGCAAAGCTGTATCCGTTTTTCCCCGCTTTCAAAATAGATATCCGTTTTTTCGGGATCAAACACCACGCCGGAATTGCCGAGGGCACACAAAACCCTCCCCCAGTTGGCATCATGCCCAAAAACGGCCGCTTTGGTCAGGTTGGAACAGATGACCGCTTTGCTTAACCGCTTGGCATCGTCCTTATTTGCCGCATGGATGACTTTCGCCTCAACCAAGGCGGTGGCCCCTTCCCCGTCGCCTGCCATTTTCTTTGCCAGCGTTTCGTCCACATAGTGGAGCGCTTCCAGGAATTTATAGTAATTATCATCCTTGTTGATGATTGTTTCATTGCCCGCCATACCGTTTGCCAGCACGATTAACGTATCGTTGGTGGAAGTATCCCCGTCCACGGAAACCATGTTAAACGTATCCTGCACATCCGTACTCAGCGCTTCCTGTAAAAGCTCCTTGGAAATCGCAAGATCGGTCGTCACGAAACCGAGCATGGTGGACATGTTCGGGTGGATCATGCCGGAGCCCTTACACATGCCGCCGACGGTTACGGTCTTTCCGCCTATCTCCAGCCGCACCGCCACTTCCTTGGACATGGTATCGGTAGTCAGGATTGCTTCCGCCGCCGTAGTGCCCGCCTGAATGCCCTCCGCTTTTAATCCGGCAAGTTTACGGATTCCCTCCGTTATTTTATCCATGGGCACCTGCATACCGATTACGCCCGTGGAAGCCACAAGCACGCTGTCCAAAGGGATGTCCAAAGTTTCCGCCACGCACTGCGCCGTCTGCCTGCAGCAGTTATACCCCGCCGTACCGGTTCCTGCATTGGCAATGCCGGTATTCACGATAACCGCCTGCGCATAGGGGGAATTCGTCACCACATTCTTATCCCAGCGCACCGGGGCCGCCTTTGCCACGTTGCTGGTAAAGACCCCCGCCACCGTACAGGGGATTTGGCTGTAAACCAATGCCATGTCTTTCCTGTTTTCATATTTTACCCCGGCTTCACATCCTGCCGCCTCAAATCCTTTTGCCGCAGTTACACCGCCTTCAATTATTTCCATATTCGCCATATTCCATTTCCTCCAAGTTTCCCAAAAGGTATAACGTGTATTGCCGCCACGGAAGGCAGCCCACTTGTTTATTGTACCACATATTGGGTTTACTTCAATAGAAAATTAGGACAGGTTTGAAAAATGGCGGACGCACGGGCGGGATTTTTTTCGCGGGGCGGCGGGTGTGGGGGTGCCTGTCCCGGTTTTCCGTGCACTTTTTCCGGCGGGTTTTTCTAAACAGAATGGAGAAAGTTATCACCGGCTGCGGTCGCCCTCTATCGGCATCCGTGCCGAATCGGGCTAAATCGGGCATCCATGCCCGATTTCCCTTAGGTATCTACATTCTGTTAAGAAAAACTCCACCGGAAACGAAGCACGGAAAATCCGGGACAGGCACCCCCACACCCGCCGCCCCGCGAAAAAAATCCCGCCCATGCTGGTTAAAAGGGAATAGTGGTATGCAGCATCAACCTTATCCGACTTCCTTTCCGTCAATAAACACATATTTCACCCGGGAAGTAATTTCAAACGGGCACCCGTCCGTAATCACCAAATCCGCATCCTTCCCCACTTCCAGCGAACCGACCCGGTCCGCGACGCCTGCGTGTTTTGCGGGATGGATGGTAATTGCCTGTAATGCCGCAAAAGAATCCATTCCTGCCTGTACCGCCAGTCCCGCGCAAAGGGGAAGGTATTCCTGGGGAATCACCGGGGAATCCGTGATGATGGATACCTGGCAGCCCGCCTTTGCCAAAAGACCGGGTGTCGTCCAGCTTTTGTTGCGCAGTTCAAACTTGGATGCGCTGGTTAACGTCGGTCCCACCGCCAAAGGCACGTTTTCCTTTGCCAGTTCCTCTACGATGAGATGCCCTTCCGTCACATGCTCCAAAGTAATCTTTAGCCCAAATTCCTTCGCAATGCGCAGCGCCGTAAAAATATCCTCGGTGGCATGGGCATGGGCCTTTAAGGGAATCTGTCCTTTCATCACCGGAAGCAGGGCTTCCATCTTCATGTCAAAGGCGGGCAGTTTGGTCACATCGTCCCCTGCCGCTTCCTTTTTCTCCATGTATTCCTTCGCCTTGAACAAAGTCTCCCGCAAAAGCGCCGCCGTCGTCATTCGGCTGGAATCCTTTTTCTCCCGGTATACCCGTTTGGGATTTTCCCCAAACGCGCACTTCATCGCCACGCCGTCGCGCACCACCATGTCGTCCACCCGTTTTCCCACGGTCTTAATGACCGTAAAGGTACCGCCCAGCACATTCGCGCTGCCCGGTCCCACGCAGACGCAGGTAACGCCCGCCGCCGCTGCATGGGAAAATGCCGCATCCATCGGCTTCACGCCGTCAATCCCCCGCATCTGCGGACTGATAATGTCGTTCATTTCATTGTAGTCCATTCCTTCATAACCGATGCCGTATCCGTCCAGCCCGATATGCCCATGTGCCTCCACAAATCCCGGATACACATGCAGTCCTTCGGCATCCACGGTACGGATGTTGTCCCCCGCTCCCGTTCCCGTTTCCGTTTCCGTTTTCAAGTGTTCCCCGATTGCCGCGATTTTCCCGTCTTTTACTAAAATGTCCGCCAAATAAGGCTCCTCATGAATGGCATCGTGTACCATACCGTTTTTAATCCATAACATAACCGTTTCCTCCCGTCTTGTTTCCGCTCCCCTTTTTCCGCGCCATCGTTACGCTTCCCGCTCCTTTACGGTCACGCGGACGCTGTCCCCCGGCTGCTTCCCTATTTTAGCCCGGATGTCCTTACGGATACCTATCACATAACGGATGCTCCCGTCTCCGTTTTTTACGCCCATGTTAACTACGCTGCCGTCATAAGGTTCCCCGTCAAAAGTGGCATGTACCTTCACCCGGCCTTTGCCGAATTCCTCCCTGACATCATAGGGAAACACCACGTAAGCGCCCCCTTTCCCGTCCGCCCGGTAAATGGTGGATTCATACTCGTAACATTTAGGATTCAAACCGCTTCCTCCTTCCGCGCATCACAAAGGTACCAATCCCTATCAGTATACCCCCGATTCCCGCAAGAAGCAATCCTTCCGTAACGGAAAGCGAATCCCCAAAAAACGCCGGAACGATTTCGGCAAGCTGTTCCTGCCGGAGCATCACAACCACGCTGAACAAATTGTTCAGAAAATGCATCAGCATGGCCGGATAAACACTGCCTGTCTGCCAAACCACAAGGCAGAATACCAGTCCGAGCAATCCGGTTGGAAGAAATTTCACAAGGCTCATATGGAACAATCCGAACAGCGCCGCCGTAACCGCCGCCGATACCCCGACGCGGTATTTTGCCCTCAGGGAATGGAACACCACCCCGCGGAACAGCATTTCCTCACAGACCGCCGGGGCAGCCGCCACAACAAGAACCGCCACGGCCATATTGTCGCCCATGAGTTCCGAAAACACCGTCTCCACATTTCCCGCGCTTTCGGGAAACAGCCATACCATCACCGCCGAAACCGTTAAATTCAGGAAAACCATGCCGATGCCGACCAATACGCCGCCTGCATAAGCCCGTATGCCGGTGTTCCTGAAGCCATACGTGCACCGGATATCCCTTTTTGTGTAAAGCACCAGGGAAAGCGGAACCAAAAGCAGGATCATCTGCGTCCCGAACACGCCTGCCAAACCGGATTTTGCCTGCCAAAATCCCCCCACATACATCATCAGCAGAAACGTAACCGCCAAAACAAATACCGCATCGGACACCGTGGGCACTCCGCCTTTTTCCATATCCCCGCGTCTTTCAAAGATTTGGAGCCCGCCTTTCCCGTCCGAAAACAAAAGGGATTCGCTGTCATAAATCCTGCCCAAAAACAGGATTGCCAGCACCGCATACGATACATTGCTGACCAGCACCGCCGCAATCGCCGCGTAATCAATCTTAAACACCATAATGTTTTTTATCAGCAGGCAGATGTTCGCCACAGGCATCACCGACATCCCGCCGGAAAGTTCCAGATTCGGGATAAAACCGATGTATCCCACAAACATCACAACCAACATAAGCGGTGTGATATAATTGTTCGCTTCTTTGTAGCTTTTCGCAAAGGAGGTCACGCACATGGTAACGGCGCTTAAAAACAGGGAAAAAGCAAACACCGCCAATATACATACCAAAACCGCAGGCAGGAATTTCACCATGCGTATCGTTTCCGCTTCCGTCTGCAGATCCATCATTGCATACATGTACGCGGCTATACCGCCCATGGAAAGTATGTTTAACAGGGCGGAAACCATACCGATTCCTGCCACAGTCAGGAATTTTGCCATCAGCAGGTCCCTGTTTTTCACCGGAAGCGTCAGTACCGTTTCCAAAGTTCCCCGCTCCCGTTCCCCTGCCGTGGTATCGATGGCCGGGTACATGGTTCCCATCAAAAGACTGACAATCAGCATAAACGGAAGGATGGTGCCGATCATGCTCCCCAAGGACTGTTCACTGCTGGCGGTATTCTTCTTTCCGTAAAGAATGGGTTCCAAAATCTCCTCCGCATCCAATCCCGTTTCCGTAATCCGTTTCCTCGTCAGTTCTTCACGGAACCCGTCAAGGGAGTCCGTCACGATATCCGCCGCATAAGAGGAGTTCGCCGCGGAAGACAAATAGTACACGTCATAGCGTATTTTATCTCCTTCCGGGCGGGCGGAAACATAAACATCAATTTCTTCTT